>JBCCFQ010000049.1:0-11247 GCA_039029655.1 Pseudomonadota bacterium
AGCTAGCTTGTCGTATTGCTCACCTAAATCGACCTTTAGTTCGCCTCCTCTTCGAAGGCCGGTCTTCCAGTAAACCGTAAACTCACCATCAATCTGCTTTGTTAACAGGGTTAATACCATCATGTTTGTTTCTCCTATTGGTTATCTATTTTTCATTCTCCATGTTTTTTCAAATATGCAAGGCGCAAAAAAAGGGGCCGAAGCCCCTTGGATCAGATATGAACTTTCGGAAAGCCCATGGCACCGTAAACATTCAGCACATCATTCCAATCCCAACTTTTCACGCCAAGTGACGTTGGTATCGGAGGGATCAAGACTTGTGTCAGAATGCCTTTCTGCCAGGCTTTTTTCTTGAGTTCATTCGCTGCATTCAGGCCGGTCTCAGAGAGATCATGATCTGCCCAGATGTACAGCATTTTCACATTACTTGGTGGTTCAAACCTAGCCAGTAGCGTTGCATTCACAACCGACCAACATGTTTGCCCCGTTGCTCTGCTTACCGCTAGGGCCGTTTCTATACCTTCAGAAACGCCTAGTACTTCACCAGGCTTAACTATAGGAATGGCACCACCAGTGATTGTTCTGTCACTTGGTATCGGCATCATCTTTTTAGGCTTTTCAACCGGCGCTTTGAATCCATCTTCACTTAGGTAGATCCGATGAAACGTGGCCGAACGCCCTTGTCGAGTAACGATTTTACCTAGCAGCGCTGGGTAGCTATCGATAAACAGACCATCTTCATCATGGTAAGGCAAGTTTGGATGAAACCTCAGCACCGAATCCCATTCAGGACGAAGCCGCGTAACAATGCCACGACGATGCAAGTAGTTCCAAACAGGTTGCGAACGAGTATCTGCAAGGGATAACGTTTCTCCCCAGGTTTGATTCAAGCGATGGATAATCGCTTTGTCCTCTTCCTGCTTTTTAGTCTTCCAGTCAACAGCGTTACTCGGTATTACCCGAGTTGGTACTTGTCCGGGTTGAATACCTAGAACTTGACCGATTGCTTCAATAGACTGAGCAAAGTTCCATCCATTAATCCAAGACAACAGTTCAAAGCCATCATGAAAGATACCGCAGGTGTTACAAACGCCACCTCCGGTATATTCAGCATCTTTGAACAGCCTAAAGCCATCACGACCGCCATGAACAGGGCAAGCCACATGACGGCCTTTTCGAGCAATAGCGGCATCAAGTTCTGGCACTAACGCCGCCAGTATTTGAAGCCATTGGCCATTAAGATATGGCCTTACTGTTTCAATTTGTAAAGGTAACGCCATATAACCTCCTTAAGTAAAATGCCGACTCCTACCACAGGAGGTAAAAGTCAGCTTGGGTCCTGCAATGAGCCGTTTGGTTAATGCAGGAACGTTAGTCAAGCTGGATACCATGTCGTCTTAATAGCCACATGATGGAATCACGAAGCACATCAGGATCGACAACCGCAGCCATTGCGCAAACACGAAAGCAAAATGGCGCAATTTCGTCATTTTGAATCCACGACAACACATCCTTTCGCAATCGAGTACTGACACGACCGTCCAGCAATACACGGATTGCATCCAATAGAATGCCTTCGCGTAACTGCCAGATTTCCGTGTCAGACCAAGTGACTGGGGCATCATCAAACTCAAATAGAAATTCGAGCTGTGATGATGTGTGTTGATGGGACTGCTTTTGTGATGTAGGAGAATGGGCAATGCGCCCATTCATTAAAGATAACCGCGTTCGGCAAGCGAAACGCAGCCCTCGGATGCGACCACGACATGGTCAAGCGTTCGAATATCAACAAGTGACAAGGCGTCACGGAGTCGATGAGTGATGCGTTTATCAGCTTCACTGGGCTCAGGATCACCCGATGGATGGTTATGAACTAGTATCACTGCTGCCGCATTAAGTTCTAGCGCTCGCTTTGTTACTTCCCTTGGATACACGCTCGCCGCATCTAAAGTGCCTTTGAACAGCTCTTCAAATCGAATAACGCGATGCTTTGTATCAAGAAACAGCACGCCAAAGACTTCGTGCTCATACTCGTGCATCAGTGTTTGCAGGTATGAGAACGCCGACGATGGCTGTTCAATTTTTCGACCTTTACTCAATCGACCACGGGCAAGCTTGAGCGCCATATCTAAGATATCCGCTTCAGTCACTTGCTCAGGAACGATATAAGTACCGGCTTCTTCGCCAGCTAAGAACTTTTTGTTTTTCATAGGAGTCTCCAAAAAAAACGGAGACGAACCCATGCCCTGACGGGGACGGAATCGTCCCCGCAGGGTGGTAAAATTGATGTGGTTACTGAATTAACAGTTGTTGTGTTACTTCGAATAACTCACGCTTTAGATCTTTGACGTCGTTAATCACGATGCTTTGAGGAAAGAATTTCTCAACACTGCGTGTTTGAATCCCGATCCCCAGCAGCTCAAAGCCACTTCGTCTGCAACGGTCAACAATGTCATGCGTAGCAGCCCAGTCATCTGGGTCACCATCGGTTAGCACTATCATTAGCTTTCGCTTCTGTTTTTGTGCCAACAAACTGTTTGCCGCAAACCACATAGCTTGTGCCATAGGCGTACAACCTCGTGGTTTTTGGTCAAAACAGGCGGCCCGATGTCGAACCGATTGCTTGGGCAATAACGCGATAGAAACTTCCTGATGAATACCAGGAAAATAACTGACCGCAGGTACAACACCCGGTATGTCTTCCAGTGCCATGGCTAAAGCCAATGCGGCTTCATTGGCAACATGAAAGTACTTTCGATTACCCTCGCCAATGGGCTTACCCATTGAGCCCGATATATCGACAAGCAAGTGCACAGCAGCATTGGGCGCAATGCGAGGTTGCCTTTGAATAAACAATCTCGACTCACCTGCTTGTGAAGCGGCAAGACGATGGGTTGCAACTCGAAGACCTTGCCGTTTGGCATGATTCCGATTGTCCTGACTGGACTGAACCATGCCCCTAAGTCGGGCTCGGATTTGAGCCGACTCAGACGCCGATAAGGTCAAGATGGCCTCATCACCCAACATAGCTTGCTCTGCTTGGGGCAAACTGAGTGGAGTGACGCCCTGATGTCCTTCAGCTTGTTCCGACAACACTTCTGCCACTTGGGCAAAGGTATCGGGTTCAAACTGAGCAGCACTGGCCTCTAAGGCTTGTCGCAAATTGTCAGCTTGATCAGAGTTATCTGAATCACCCGTTTCAGCGGCATCCCCCATTGCAGACGATGCTGCTTCTGGGGTTTGACTGTCACTACTGTTATTGCTGTCATTACTCGCATCTTGTTCAATGTCATTACCGCTATCAGCATCCGACTCATCCTGTGGTGGACGAGATTCTTCTTTCAACATGGCAACGATGGCATCGACAAGTTTTAGCACTTCACCTGTAGACGCCAGGCTAGGTACTGCTGTCAGCATGGCGCTTAACCGGCTCATCGCTGCGGCAGGAAAGAGTTGTCTCACTCTTTCATCAACTGCTTGATACAAAGGCGTCATCGCTTTCTGGCCCAGAAAATGGCATCTCAAGCGGAACAACAACCAGGCTTGCAAGTTAGATGCAGGCTCAGGCTGTTCAGGTACACACATTTGCTGTGTGTCCACCATGTACTCAATCACTTGCGAAATACTGCGCCGGGTTCCGGGGTAATCCTTTGCCAATTCGTTTTCAATGCGAACGTCCTCAATGATATTGAGAAGTGCCTTACGGATCGGCTTGGACGACGCCTTCTGCACCATGTCAAAATTGGTATGCCGAATATGCGCCGCTTCATGAGCCAGATAACCCCAAGCTATCTGTTGATAGTGTGGGTCGTCTGGGTTTGCTGTTGGGATCACAATCCGCTCACCATCGGTAAACGCATCTTGTCCTTGAATAAGCACCTTCACACCAAACTTTTCGCCATAAGCGGCGGCAACGATTGGCAGTGCGTTTTTTAATGGATGATTCATGGGAGTCTCCTAATCATTAGGGGGGAATACTCCCTCAGCGGGAGCGTTTCCCCGCTGGGAATGTAAGTGTTTAAACCTGTGCTTTTAGCTTATCCAGGTCGTATTTTTGACCTAACCAAGCCACCAATTGAGCTGGACTCTCGTGCTGCTCAAATGACGTTTTAAGCTGGTCTAAACTCAGGATGTCATCCAATGTCAGACCGTACTGGTCTTGTAACTGAGTAGACACCTCGTGTTGATATTGCAGCCAGGCCCGCTCAAAAGCGGTTTGCTGCAATGCCATGTTTGGAACAAATACCATGGCCGTTACCCAAGCTCCTTGTGCGTCCGCATCTGCGATCAGCACAGGGTTCTTGGGGATCACGACACTATGTGTTGAGTACGACCGTTGTACTAACGTTCGACAACACGCCACTTCTGGTATCGATTCACTTTCAACCGCATCAGTCACACCACGAAAATGTGCTTCAAACTGGTTCAGTTGGCTGGGGTTATGGATGGTTGATTGCATAATTTCCTCTTACATAGTTCAGAGGACATGCGCCCTTAAGGGCAACATGCCCTCAAGGACGTTAGAAATAAAATGAGTTTGGTACAGTCGAACCAAGGTTTGGTCTGACGGTTGGTTGTGGTATTGCACGTAAGTTATCTGCCTGAGCAGATACAGGCTGTGCGGGTTTAGGTTCAGGTTTGGGCATCAGTTGTCTGATATCCAATTGACCTTCACCGTGCATTCTCATCTTGTCTGGATCAGACAAAATTAAAATGGTCGCCATCAGTTCGTGATAGAGATTGTCTGTCACAGGGCCGGTCTTCGGCAGACGAACAAATAAATTGTCCATCGCTTCAACCATCGGCTGAACTCGATGATCCAGGAATGACAAACCATCCAACTTGTCTCTTAATCGCTTGAGAGGATTAAGGGCTCGCTGGCTGATTTGATTCTTACCTGCAACGGAACGCCCAAACAGTTCATTGGCATCACGAGCCACCTCCCTAAAGAGGGTGTGTCCCATACCATTGACCTTGTCATCTAAGCCTCCAGCTTGTTCAGCCGGTTGCATTCGATAGATGGCATAATCGAACTGAAGCCGTTGTTCCACGTCTTCGATGGGTGACAGCGCACGCCGGATTGCATCTGCAAATTCCGGGTGTTTTGCAACCCAGTCAAACGTCACCTGATCATAGTTGTCCAAGAACAACTGCTTGCACTGCGCAAACTCCTGACCGATCCGGTCAAGCTCTGGAACAATCTGATCAATTCGGTCTTCAGGGACGGCATAGCCACCTAAAAACCGCACACCGACTTGCTCACACAAGCGCTGCGCTTCTTTCTTAAGCCTTTCAAAGTTCGCCAATGCCTCAGGGTCGCAAATTTTTTTACTCCCTAAGCTGGCAACATCCTTCGGTGGAAGTTGGCTGCCATTGGCTAGTCTGAAATCTTCAGGCCTTAGTTTTTTTCTACCGCTCCAGATGGAACAGTCGATGTGACAAATCAAAAGTTTGTCGAGGGTTTGAATACTCATAGTGCATCCTCATGCGAGATGGGGACGCACCACTCCCAACAGGAGCAATGGCCCCCGTTTGGGTGGTAGTAGTTGACGCGCTAATGGCAATACCACTATCAGAAATAGTAATTTTGCGAATCAGGCGACGATTGGTTGAGATCGATTTTCACAGGCATTAAGTCCAGTGCTTCAGCTATCGGGCGAACCCGCTCTAAATCACTGCCTAAAAGCCTCAATACATCTTTTTCCAACTTCAGTTGGTCAGATACTTCTATCCCATCAGGACTCGCTACTGTGAGCGAACACAGTGGTGGTAATTGACGCTTAAAGGCCAGTAACAGCAACAATGGCCACGGGCCATCATCAGTGTTAACAATGCCAGCGCCTTCACCTGACACCATGCTGATTTGATTGGTACTAGGTAATCCGCTTTTGCAAAATCCTAATGACCATTCTCCAATCCTGACCCGGTTATCATCAATAACAGCCAAGCCATAGGCTTCAAGCAGCTTTGCCATATCGAACAACGCTTTTTGCGCCAGCGAGATTTGGCCATTGACGTCCTTGCGAGTACGAAACTCCCAACTGACGTTATTGGCGCACGCGACGCTATCTAGCGCATTTGAGAGTTCAAATGGCCGCCCTTGATGATCAATGCCGACTTGTCCAACCAATCGATAACCCTTGTTGATTTTCTCATTGATTCGTCGGTCTGCTTCAGCGTTAGGATCAGTCGAATCAATCAATCGCTGCTGCGACAATTGACCTGCTTTTCCAAACCGAACTTCAATCTCCTGGTTATCTGATCCAACATAAATGGCCCATTCTTTGGCTGTCCCATCAGAATGACTGTAACGGTAAAGAGCAAAGCACTTTTCCATCATCAATCCTCCCAGTGATCACCGAAGACATCAGCGGCAATACGGTGAATGGCTTCACGTTGCTCCAACTCAGCACGAGCCGTCAAAGACCGAACCAGTGCATATTCCACTGCGTTAGGAGCGCCTTTAAAAGCAAGTGTTAACTTTGCCCAGCGCACCAAGGTCCGAGTGGACATGGTGATACTAAGCTCAGCACCGCCATCCGCGCCCCCAATAAAAAGACGACGAATGTCACCAGCCACCTTCACCATTTTTTGGCGAAAGACTTCTGGCAAGCCCGGCGCAACGTTCTCCAGAATGGCTTCCTCTACAGAAGGCTCTGCATAGGTCGCTTCGATGATTCTAAAGCGATCAAGAAAAGCCAAATTCTGTTGAAGCACACCTTGATACAAGCCCGTTTGATCACCGCTGCCCGCACTGTTGCCGGTTGCGATAAAACGAAACTTGTTATGTGGCATGATGATCTCACCGCCATTTTGTGCGATGACCAACGGGGCACCTTCCAAAATGTCATTGAGCCCAGCCAGTTCAGCAGGCTCAGCAAGATCCATTTCATTAATGATCAGCAAATGGCCATGCTTTACAGCCAGCGATAGCGGTCCATACACAAAGGTCATGTTGCCATTAACCAGCGTGTGGTGACCGATAAGATCGGACAACTCCAATCGACCGTGCGCAGTAATTTGCTGAACAGGCCAATTCAATCGAGAAGCAACTTGGCAAATTAGCGAGGTCTTACCGCATCCAGTGGGGCCTGTAATATACAAACCGTCACCGTCTGGGTGAGACAAGAACGCCAATACGTCACGTAAGTCTTCTTTTCTAAAAACATACTCGTCCTTGCGAACGGGAATGTTTGGATGGGTAGTGTCGGCACTAAATCCTTCCAGAATGAAAGCATCAGGAGCCGGGACATTAAACGCTTGATTCACTTGAACCAAAAATGGGGATTGTTCTGTCATGGTAAACCTCATTAGTTTTAACGAGGCCCCATGCCCCAACAGGGAATGAAGTCCCCGTCGGGTGGTGTGTTGATTGTGGTATGGCTGTGTATGTAAGAGTTCAGCTCGCTCTATCATTCGTACCCAGCATTGGCTACGAGTGAAACTGCTTTCTGATGCACTCGATGTAAGTGCATGAGAAAGGAGCCGAAATCGGCTCCAAGTGAACGTTAAAAGTAAAATGAGCTCGGCGAGTCACCTGGCAGAACCAAGCTCTCTTGCTCAAAGCTGATTTTGATTGGTGTTTCAACGGGCTGATCTGGCTTATTGGTGCTGATACGCAACCGCTCTTGTGGCGCTTTTCGGTAAGCGGCTAAAACCTGTTCATCCAGCTCGCCTAACTTATCGGTGGCCAATTGCTTATAGTCCACCGTGCCCGCCATCATGTAGCGGCAGAGTTTGACCCCAGCATAATACGCATGAGCGTAGTTACCCATCATGGCGACCAATTTTGACTGAGCGTCTCGCATTTCCTCTTTCAAAGATTTAATGTGATTTTCCAGTCGAACCACTTCGGCATGTGCTGAGCAATACTGTCGAGACAGCGATGTCCAACGGTATTGGGCTTCACCCTTGGGAACAAAACAATCTTGCTCAGGGCATTTTGACGGTTCTTTTTTGGTCTGTACTAACTCCCAAAACTGAAGCGCTGTTTCTTGCAATTCAGTTAAGAACGCCGCGTCTCGTTGTATTTCAAACTCAATCAGTTGATCCTCAAAATAGAAAACCAACCAACCTCGCGTGCTATTGGCGACCAGTATTTGATGCTGTACTTGTACCCAATACAACTGGTACGCCTCGCTTTGTTCTCGGTGAGCTTGCACATCCTCAAAAACTGACTGGCAAGGACATTTCAGTTCAACGGGTTCGCCCGCATCGTTGATGCCATCAAAGCTGGCTCGAAAGATTGCGTTATGATCGGCTTCTGCACATAACGGCAGAAGAAAGTCATTATGCGCATTCTCAAATGCTCGCCTTGCTTGAGGCTCCAACCTTATACCGCGAAGCACATTTGGATTATTCGACAGGTCTTCCGGTAATACGAATCCAGTTTTTTCTGCCCATAATCGCCAAGGTGTTTTGTAGGGTGAACGCCCCATAATAATTGGGGCTTCAGATGCCGTAACCCCTGCAATGCGCCACTGGTGCCATGCAGGAGTACGTTGTGATAGGTCGATAACCTTCATATTGCCTCCTTTGAGGGGAGACTCCCCCGAAGGAGAGAACTCCCCTTCAGGGTTAAGTGGTTACTTTGCTGCTTGTGCTAACGCTGTTTGGTGCTGAACAACACTTGCTTGAACCGAATCAATTGCCGCTTTACCGGCTTGAATCGAACCTAAGACAAGGGCAACAACCAATACCAAGCGAAAAAGTGAGGCTGATTTAGTCATGGAAGATCTCCAAAAAAAGACGAGACCTTCCCCCTGACGGGAGAATAATCCCGCCAGGGTTCGTAAAATGAATGCGTGGCGCTAAGAAGCTAAAGGCTGTGTGAGCGCTTTGGCTGCTTGTTGCTGTGCATTAAATATTTCTTGTTTCGCAAACGTCAGTTCAACACCTTGAAAATGTTCATTGGCATATTCCAATGCACTATTCCAAGCGTTTGAAGCTTCCGCCCGCTCGATAAGCTTGTAAACAAGCCCTCGGGTTCGATCATCAACTTGCTCGGGTGGAATCACCGATGGCTCAACAACGTGTGTTGCTTGGCCTTCGATAATTCGCTCCGCTTCGTCTTGATCGAAAATTCCCACAAAGCCAAACGCAATGCGGGAACACTGGATCATGGATTTATGTCTTAGCATTCGCTTAGTGTGCGTCTGCCATGGACCATCTACACGGTAAGGACCATTTTTGCCGTTACCTTCAAAAGGCGGTCGATAGACTTCATCCAGATACTCAGTGATTTTGACTGGGTGCGAACGGTCGCGCCGATAGATGATGCATTCCATCCATTCCGGGCATTCTTTCGCGCCATCCAGTGAGACTTTGGTTTCTGAAGTCTTGAACTCCATGCCATCAAACTGGTCGTGTTGATTGATGATGCGAGACCATCCATCGACACCTACCACTGGAATAATTCCAGCTTGCTTATCAGGGAACGCAAAAATCTCTTTGGTGAAAGGGTTCAAGCCGTACTGATCTGCAACCACCAAGAGCGCCATCATCTGCTCATTGGTCGGTGCACTACCGTCACGTTGCTTGAATGCTGTTGCTTTTAGGGTATCGAACAGTTTGTTTGGATCGACACTAAAGCGCTCAGCAAAGCGTTGGATTAGCTTTGGTTTTTCCATTGTGGACTCCGACAATCAAAGTGGGAGTCTGCCCCTGACGGGAAAGTACTCCCGGCTGGGTTAAAGCGTTTTTGCTCGGTTAAAAATCTGGTTCAGGATAAGTTTGTGCCCAATTAGCTTGGGAGCTCGCATCATCCGCCGGTGATGGCTCAGATGCTTTATTCACACTATCAAGAAGCAGAAACTCGTCCGCGTCCACTTCGGTCAATCGATGCTTAATGCCATCTTTCTCCCATGAGCGCGTGCGCTGAGGCCCTTGAACAAAAAGCTTCGCTCCTTTTTGGATTAAATCTTTTGCCCTTAGCCCTAACTTAAATCCACCACGATCTCGAAAAACAACCCGATGCCATTCCGTATGCTCTTTGAGCTCATTGGATTGACGGTCGCGCCATTTCTCAGAAGTGGCCAGCGAAATGCTGGTCACCAAATCACCTGATGGATAGGCTCGCGTCTCTGGCTCAGAGCCAACGTAGCCTATGAGTGTTACTTGGTTTTTCATGATGTTCTCCTCGTCTTAGTTGAACTCTGTGCACACAGTTGCTTCTACCCGGCTGGGCAAAGAAGACTGACGACGCAGATAGGTTGGTATTTCGAGTAAAGCCATGTCGTACGGATGTGGCTCTTTGTAAAACGCAGATGTCAAACGGGGCATACCAGGAGCTTTAGGCACTGCCATTGGACGACGTTTTAGTGTTGGTGTGAGCAATCGCTTAATTTGAGTAAGTACAAATCGAAACGGACGCACGCTTTGACGAGCAAGCAATCGCAAAAGCGACCAGCTCAGTTTTGCAAGCAACATAATGCCTGCGATTTGGATAATAAATCCGAAGATATATTCCATTGGTGACTCCTTATGTTGGTTTTGAAGGAGTCACCCCCAACTGGGGAAAACTCCCCCAGTTGGGTGGTGAAAAGGCGAACCGTAAGGAACGCATGGTTGAGCATGTAAAAACATGCAGGCTATTTGTTTAAGGAGGCTAGCTACCTCTTAGTACCACTGAGAATACTCAGCGGCGGGCTTCCTTTGAGCTCATGCTCTCAGGCGCAGATATCACTGAAACAGATCAGCAATATTTGATAGTCAGTGTAACCGTCTTATCCAGACAGGGTAGTTAGAAAGATGCTCAATTCTTCCACCTAGCTGAAAGGTCATTACCTCACAGAGGATTAGGCTAGGGACTGATTATTGTCATATCAGGAGCAAACTTATGGCCCAAGCAAAACCCAATTACTCAAAACCCATCTTTGAACAATCATTCACAATTAACAGCTTACAGGCGCAACGTGTCGTTGACCGTGTTTTTAGGCGCACGGTCAGTGCGCTCTACGGAATCGATGTCATCCTACGCATCATTGGCGATGAGAACGAAATTGATGAAGTGGAACAGATCATTAGCCAGCTGATCGAGGATTGCGCTATGGCGGTAGACAACGAACAAGCTCGTTTGGACAAACTGATGGAGTCCAACGGTATCGATGAAGTACCTGACTACACCGATCCGATTACCTTCAACGCCAAAATCAGCTCGCCTCAGGTTGGCCAGTTTGTTGGCTTAGTGCGCAAACTCGATGCGTTGATGATCTCAATGGACACACTCTGGTTATCTAGCGTGCTTAG
>JBCCFQ010000050.1:0-11164 GCA_039029655.1 Pseudomonadota bacterium
CTAACAGAGATACTGAAGAGATATCGTGATGTCTTCCCCTAACTCCTTCAGCCTGGCGGTAATAGTCTCTTTGCTGTGCATTTCGAGGATGGTAACAGACAACGCGACAAGATTGAGTTTGCCCTGCGGGTCTCTGATAATACCGACGGAAGCAAAAAGGAACCCAACATGAAACATCTATTTATTGCTAGCTTGCTACTTCTGTCAGTGGGTTGCGCCAAGCAATCCGACGCGCCGGAAACCACCGAAGCACCACCGGTGGAAACCGAAACCCCAGCTCAAGAACCCGCGGCAGACAGTGGTGATCGCTTAGCCGATATACTGGCAACGCAGCCAGACGAGGCAAAAGCCAGATATGAATTTAGAAACCCACAAGCAACTTTGGAGTTTATCGGCATCGAGCCCGGCATGACTGTGGTAGAAGCGCTACCTGGGGGTGGCTGGTACACCAAGGTATTGTTGCCCTACCTAGGGTCAGACGGCCACCTCATTGGTGTGGACTATGCGTCAGATATGTGGAAAGAGTTTTCGTTTTACTCAGACGAGCTAGGCGAAGCTAAGAAAACTTGGAAGGCAGATTGGACAACGGAAGCCAATGGTTGGCGGTCTGATGACAGCGCCTCGGTGTCTGCCCAAATATTTGGCGGAGTTCCCGAGAGTGAAACTGCTACCGCGGATGCCGTCTTAATGATTCGGGCGTTACACAATTTGGCGCGATTTGAGACCAAGGGCGGCTATTTGTCCCAAGCCCTATCCGATGCCCATCGCATGCTAAAACCTGGCGGTGTTTTAGGCATCGTTCAACACGAAGCACCGGACTCAAAGGCGGATGAATGGGCTGACGGCAGTCGCGGCTACTTGAAAAAGAGCGCTGTCATCGACGCAGTAACCAACGCAGGGTTTGAATATGTTGGTTCCAGCACCATCAACGAAAATCCTAAAGATCAACCGGGTGATGAAGATATTGTTTGGCGACTTGCCCCCTCCTTTGCCACCAGCCGTGAGAACGAAGAACTCAAAGCGGAGTTGACGCCCATCGGGGAATCCAATCGCATGACACTGAAGTTCGTCAAACCTGAGTGACATTAGCCTAGAGAT
Source organism: Pseudomonadota bacterium (assembly GCA_039029655.1). Taxonomy (GTDB): domain Bacteria; phylum Pseudomonadota; class Gammaproteobacteria; order Steroidobacterales; family JBCCFQ01; genus JBCCFQ01. Next base: position 1,099 of record JBCCFQ010000050.1, read on the forward strand.
GACTTGGAGAAACCTCTCGCAACCAGCATTGGATGGCAAACGCAGCCTCCAATATCTTTTTGCGATTGGTTTCACCAATGTCTAACCAATCCACGTTGACACAGTCCAGCGACCGGCGCGCCCCAAGCAGCAGCGCCTGTCGCTGGTCTGGCAACAAGTCATTCCACCAGCGACACTCTGCGGTCGCGTCATCTTGTGTCTCGTTCAATACCGCTAATACCGTCATGGCCCATTCTCCTCAAATCACGGACCGCACCCATTGCGCCGCGTTAGGGCCTAAACTACGGATCCTGGCTGAACGAAAACTGACTGCTTGACATAAGACGCTCGAGCGCAGATATCACCTTTTAAGGAGAATCCCATGGAATCAGACTTTCTTATCGCTACGCTTTTGAATCTGGGCGTCAATTTGGTCTATACATTGATCGCCCTATTCGTCGGGATATTGGCATTACAAATCATCGACAAGAAATTGCTCAGCTCAGTGGACATAGAAGATGAAATGAAAAACGGCAATATAGCGGTGGCCATTTTCGCTTCTACTATCCTCATTTTTGTCGCCCTTATTGTCACTTTCGGATTTAGAGGATGACACGACGTCGACGCCGACGTTCTTTTGGGTTTCCCAACTGGTTTTTAGTCCTGCTTTTTTTGGGTGGACTTTATCTACTGGAGTTTGCCGGACAAGAGCGGGACAAACGTCGCGATTCCGACGTCGAGGTAAAGGCAAAGATTCCCAGATCAGAAGGACCACCGAGTCCTAAATTTGGGGGCTCTGTTTTTTTGTTCGATAGCAAACAGAGTCTAACCGAGCCCATGGTCCATCGCATGGCCCGCGGACAATCGAACGATCACATTTCAATCTGGACGGTCTCGGGCGACAGGCATGCCTTTGCAACGGCGCCGGGGTTTGATCGAATCCATCACTTTGTCAACGCGTACCTGGAAGGCTATGCACCCTTCGAAGCGGAAAACATTTTCACCCCATTGCAAACTTTAGCCAGGGTAAAAACTTATCAATTCGACCATTTAGATGCCACCGGACATCAGGAACTTTGGCAAACAAGTCGTGAGGCTTTCTACTACACCCGAGGCGACTGCGAAGATCATGCCCTAGCCCTTGCGGATTGGTTGATGGAGATGGGTGAAGATGCTCGGGTCGTATCCGGCGACTACCGTGGCGAGGGTCACGCATGGGTCATCCTATTCAAGAACGGCAAGGAGTATTTGTTCGAAGCCACAGACAAGCGACGTGCCATGCGACAACTCTCTTTGGCTTCTATGCACCCAGACTATCAACCTCGATGGATGTTTAATCGCGATTATTTTTGGTACAACACAGGGTCGCCCTGCACCGTCAAATATTCCGGCCGAAAATGGAAAAGGAAGAGCCGCTATGCCAAATAAATTCGGACTGCTTCTGCTGAGTCTCTTGCTAACCGCCTGCGCTAAACCGCCCGCCGAGGAGATCATTCGAGAGCACATGGACGGGATTCAACAAGCCGTTGAGGCCAAAAAGAGTCGCGACGTCTTACAATTCTTGAAAGAAGATTTCTTGGGCAATAACCATGTGGACAAGCTCGAAGTTCGGCGCATCCTGGTTGCTCAGTTCTTACGGCACAACAACATCAGCGTGGTTTTCAGCTCCTTGGACGTAGAGTACCGCCCAGAACTCCCTTATCGGGCCACCATGACTGGGCTGGTGGCGGTAACGGGTGCTGAAAACCTACTCCCGGATGACGGTCGTTTGCTGTCCATCGACGGCACATGGGGGTTGGTGGAGGATGAATGGCGACTGGAAACACTGAACTGGCAGTAAAACCACTTTACGGCATCGGATTTGCGATAGAATACGAAATAAAAACAACGCCATTTTAAGAGATAACACCCCATGAGTAACAATCAAGATCCGGTCACTCAAGCCGAGGCCGAAGCCGCCGTGCGCACCCTATTGAGGTGGACGGGGGAAGACCCAAATCGTGAAGGACTGAGGGATACGCCTTCGCGCGTGGCACGAGCATACAAAGAGTGGTTTGCGGGGTACACCATTGATCCAGAGGAATACCTGCGACGCACCTTTGAAGAAGTAGAGGGTTACGATGAAATGGTGTTGTTACGGAATATCGCCTTTCAGTCCCATTGCGAACATCACATGGCACCCATCATCGGCAAAGTCCACGTGGGTTATCTGCCTAAGAACAAAGTGGTGGGCATCAGTAAACTTGCCCGGGTGGTGCATGCCTTTGCTAAGCGCTTTCAGGTGCAGGAAAAAATGACTGCTCAAATTGGCGGTTGTATACAAGACGTGTTACAGCCTCTGGGTGTGGGCGTGGTGGTAGAAGCCGTACATCAGTGCATGACCACTCGGGGTGTGGGTCAAACCGGGGTGTCCATGGTCACCAGTCATTTGTCCGGCATCTTTAGAACAGAACTCAGGACACGGGACGAATTTCTTAGACTGGCGAAGTCACCTTAGGGTGCCAGCCACTGGCTATGCCAGTCACCAGCGTCGAAGCGTAAGCGACAACGCTGGTGACCGGTGTGGCGCAGGAACAACCACTCTATTTCCTGTACTTCACATCGAACCACAGAAAAATTCTCATAGCCATCTGATTCAATCAGCTGTGGTGGTTCCCCACCGCGAGAAATTGGGGTACTTGGCCCGTGTACATGGCGATAACACTGTCGACTATCCAACGTGGAAGCTGCCCACCCTGCTTCGGCTATCTCATTGTTTTGATGTATGTCAGCGCTAGCTCGAACCCGTAGCTGGATTCGCGTGCCGGCATCGTAGAACAGCAGCGACACCGTCGGATTCTCACGAATTCCTTCTACCTTAGGCGACCTGATATCTGTATGACAATGCAACGCTCGTTGGGCGGCGTCAGCGAAACGCAGCACCACAGTGCGTACCTCAATCAAATCACCGCTGGCGTTGCCTAAAATCGGTGTATGAAAGGGATGACGTCTCTCTCGAACACCGCTTTCCAGCAAATCCCAGACGACACCGGGCAAATCAGACCCATCAATCCCGTCAAAACTCTCGATATCTGTCATAGCGCTGCTACCCGACGCATGGCTTCACTTGTGATTTCCTGAAGGTTCATATAAAAATAGCGCCGGTTCAACCAAAATCTTCAAAGATGCCAGCAGCTCAAACTTTTTTTCGGATCGGAGTCGTCATTGCTTTGATGACAATGAGCCATTGGAGTAACGCAGCGGAATTGCCTCCCTCTGTTGTTTCAACCTTAGAGCATCACAAACTTGACCCTGCGGGCTTAAGCGTATTTGCCCAAGAGATTGGCGGCGATGTGGTCTTGAGCTTCAACTCCGACCAACCTAGAAACCCCGCCTCCACAATGAAGGTGGTTACTGGGCTCGCTGCCTTGGAGATTCTTCGTCCCGGTTATCGTTGGCAAACCCGATTTTATTCCGATGCCGAACCCAGCAATGGTGTACTAAACGGCGATATCTACCTGGTAGGAGGCGGCGATCCCTATCTGGTACAAGAACGGGTCTGGCTAATGCTACAGGCCCTCAAGCGCAGAGGCGTCACCACCATTGCCGGTGACTTGGTGCTAGACGACAGTCTATTCGAACCCATCATCGAAGACACAGGCGCTTTCGATAATCAGCCCTTTCGAATCTACAACGCGCTGCCTTCGGCAGTACTGACCAATTTCAACTCGACTTACTTTGTGTTTAGGCCTTCTGGTAACCGCGTGGCCATCGAGGCGTTTCCCGAGATGCCAGATCTTTCCATTAACAACCAATTGCGTATTGCTCAACGCTCCTGTGGCGGTTATCGACGGGGTATAGCCTTGTCCATGCAAAAAGCCAACGTGGCGCGATTTGACGGTCGTTTTCCTAATCGCTGTAGACGCTACGGGTTCACCCGCAGCGTATTGGCCCCAGAAACCTATACAGCCGGCTTGATTCGCAGTCTGTGGACTCAGCTGGGTGGTGAATTAGAAGGGAAGACACGAGTAGGGACTCCTGGAGACGAAGCCTACCGCTTGCTGACTTTTGATTCACTCAACGCTGGCGATGTAACTCGGCTCATGAACAAGCACAGCAGCAATCTCATCGCCCGACATTTGTTATTGACCATGGGGGGTGAACAGTTTGGCTGGCCCGCTACAGAACACAATGGACGCAAAGCCATTACCGAATGGTTGGACAGAAAAGGCTTGGTGTTTCCGGAACTGATTATTGAGAACGGCGCCGGTCGTTCACGGGATGCACGCATCAGCGCCCGCAATTTAACTCGGTTAGTAATTGCGGGCTATCAAAGTCAATACATGCCGGAGTTTTTGGCGTCTCTGGCGCTATTGGGTCAAGACGGTACGTTAGACGATCGTCATCAACGCACCAGCCTAAACGGCAAAGCGCATTTGAAAACCGGCCGCTTAGATCATGTCACTGCCATTGCGGGGGTCATGCAAAACAGACACGGCAAACGGTTTGCGCTCACGGTGTTCCACAACGATCACAATGTCCACCGAGGGTTAGGAGAAGCGGTACAAGACAGTCTATTGCAATGGCTTGACAACTATAGTGGACCTGCAGCCGCTACGGGCTCGCCGTAAGCCTCAGCAAGCGCCCGCCGCGACCGTCCTCTAACAACCAAACGTCACCCGCCGGACCTTGCTCTACTTCACGAATTCGTTTGCCCATGTCGATACGTTCAACCTCCGTGGCCGCCCCACTATCGTCCACGGCAACACGGACCAACGCTCGAGCCGACAAACCGGCAATCAGTGCATTGCCCTGCCAATCCGGAAACTCATTTCCGGAGTAAAACACCAATCCACCCGGTGAAATCACCGGAGTCCACCAAATCGCAGGCTCGGCAAACTCGGGTCGTGTGTCATGATCAGGAATGTCTTTGCCACTGTAATGATCGCCATTGGACACGGTTGGGTAACCATAGTTATTGCCTTTGATCACCAGATTTAATTCATCGCCACCGGCAGGACCCATTTCGTGATTCCACAAACGACCTTGGCCATCAAAAGCCAGCCCCAATGGATTGCGGTGCCCAAGAGACCACACTTGCGCCGCTATAGCCCCCTGCTCTGCAAAGGGATTGTCCTTAGGCAGTGTCCCGTCTGGATACAGACGCAAGATCTTGCCCATGTTGCTATCCATGTCTTGGGAGGGTGTGAATTTTTGTCGTTCACCTGATGAGATAAACAAATACCCCTCATCAGAGAAGACCATGCGATGTCCATAGTGCCCCCGACCGGTAACCTTTGGATGCTGCTTCCAGATAATGGTTAGGTCCGATATTTCAGAGTCGTCGCCCTTTAGGGACAACCGACCTCGGGCAACCACTGCACCTCGAGTGTTGCCTGACCCCGCTTCTGCGTAGCTAATGTAAATCAGACCGCTTTGTTCAAAGTCTGGTGCCAAGACTACATCGCCCAGACCACCTTGACCGCCATAGGCCACCTCGGGAATCCCCTTAATAGGCTCGGACACGTCACCTTCCTGGGTCACCAACCTCAGTTGACCGGTCTTTTCCGTCACTAATAGTCGGCCATCGGGTAGGAATGTCATGGCCCAGGGGTGATCTAGTTTGGCAACTCGAGTTACGGTGATGCCTGCGGCTTTTGGCTCTGCACCCTGCACTTGTGGCGTACTGTCACCGCAAGCCATTAACAAAGCGACCATCAAAAAAACTGTGTTGCGCATACTCATCCCCTGATGCGTTAAGGCGTAAGAATTCCAAGTATTAGATACAATGAGAACGCAAAAATTCCCGCGGTCAATGCATAAGGTAATTGGGTGCGGACGTGATCGATATGATCACTGCTTGCCGCCATGGAACTGATCAATGAAGTGTCGGACGTTGGTGAGCAATGATCACCAAACACCCCACCGCCTAAGGCAGCGGCAATGGCTAAACTGACGTTGGTATCCATCCCCTGAGCCATGGGCACGGCAATGGCAATCATGATGGCAAAAGTGCCCCAAGACGTGCCGGTGGAAAACGCAATAAAGGAACTCACTAAGAAAATCAGTGCTGGAACCAAAGCCGGTGAAATCCAAGGCGACGTTAGATCCGCGACATATTGGCCTGTTCCCAGTTCCCGGCTAAGACTGCCAATGGCAAACGCCAAGGTCATAACCAATGCCATCTGCAACATGCCGGCCATACCTCTCAAAATCAGATCCACCATTTCCCGGATTCGCAACACACCTCGCACCCGGTATAACGCCATGGCCACCAAAATGGCGCCTGACACGGAGTACAACACCGCCTTTGAACCTGACCCCTCTGCCATGGCCTTTCCCGCCAACGCCAACCCCTTAACACCGGGCAGCGCTTCTTGGGCCCCAGCCCAGCCCGTATACATAAGAAACATCGGCATCAAGGCCACCATAGATAACAGCGGCCATGCAAGATTCGCCGCCGATGGGGTTAGGCCCTGTTTCATTTCCAACATGGAAATCTCGTTAGATACCATGGGCACAGCGCCATCTCGCAAAATTTTGCCTTCTGACTCCGCGCGGCGCTCTGCCGCCGCCATCTCACCATAGTCTTTGCGAGATAGGATGATAATAATCATCAAGGCAATGGCCAGCATGGGATAAAAATTGTACAAAACCGCAGACACCAATACGGTAGAGGCACTGTCGATGCCTTGGGCTGCGATCAGACCAACAATGTAAGCGCCCCAAGCATTGAAAGGAAACAAAATACAAGAAGGTGCACTGGTGGAATCAGCAATATAAGCCAATTTTTCACGGGGGATTTTGAGTTTATCGAACACCGGACGAAACAACGTTCCAACCGTAAGACTTGAGATATTGGATTCGATGAATAACAACATGCCGGTGAGCACCGCGGTGATTTCCACCACGCGACGATTGCCGCGGTCAGCCTGACGAGTACCAATACGTTCTAACAAACCGACAATACGTAAGATGAACCCCGCCACACCGCCGGATCGCTGAATCAAAGCGATCATGCCACCCACCAAAAACGTAAACAAAATCACACGGGTGTTGCCTGGATCATCGAACACTTGGACCAAACCATCCAAAGTGGCCAAGGTACCGAGGATGGGATTGCCACTTTGCAAAATGACAAAGCCCGCCCAAATGCCAACCAACAAGGACAAAACAATCTGCCGTGTCAGCAAAGCTAGTGTGACTGCCATCACCGGCGGTAATACAGACCAAACACCAAAGTCGTTCATATTTTGGGGAATCCTAGGCGATAGTCGGGGAAAATACGGGGTGTGGGGCGGATGTACAAGTTTTGGGGGGTTAGGCTCTGGGCTTCAGGCTTTAGGCTCTAGGTGGGCAGTCCCACTTGGAGGTGGCGCTTGCCGATTTGTTTCTCTACGTTGACCACGTCCGCTGTTGGGTCTAAGCGGTAGGTTAGGTAGCAGTTGATGATGGGGTCATTTAACCGATCTTGGCGGAAAATGGGGGTGTTGATACCGTCGCATCGTGCAGACTTAGTTAAAAGACCGTCTCGTTGTTGGTCTTTGATGTAGCGACCCACTGTGTGGGTGTACTGATAATTCTCCGGGTCTATCAGTCCGGGATACTCCACATAACTTTCTCGACAATCAAATAGCACCGCGTCTACTTTCACAACATGCACTCGCCGTTCACTCACTGCCGCCTCGGTTTCGAACCCTGAGTCTTGCAAAAATCGATACCAATGATAAATGGTTTCATAGATGGTGGTATCTAAGGCCAAAGACCCATAGAACACACCAAAGCTACCGTCACTGAAACGGGTCTCAGAAAAATTCGCAAAGGGATAATCAATGACATCGTCAAAAGGACGGGCAATGGATGGCCTAGCCGTGGGTGCTCGGGTGGCCGACTCCACCGCCATGGCGATGCCCCGCTCGCGGGGATCATCGGACAAGTCATCGAACAAGTCCTCACTCACCCGCAAAGATTTGATATTGCGATAAACCTTGTCGCGAAACGGCGTAGTTTTCGAAAGCAGGGACTCGATGCTATCGACCACGCTCAAAATCCAACAGTCCTCGCAAAGCAGCAAGCCCTGGTAGCCCCTTGGCACTGACAAACTCAACCGGTGAAACGTCATCCAATCGTCGGTTAGGGGTACTCATCCAGCGATAAGCCAAATCCCGGTTTTTGGAAAATATCAGTCTAAGAGACTTATGGATACCCAATAAATAGCTGACGCGGTCGAACAGGTCCCTGTTGTTGCCCAAGGGCTTCCCCTTGCGATAACCAGCCAATGCCGCCCGATTTCCTGTGGATAAGCCCAGCAACATCAAGGCATCCTTAGTTGTGAGCTGCCAATGGTCAAACAGACGGGTCACCATCAGCGCCAAGCTGCGGCGTTCGTCCTGGCTTTTTGGCCCGTCAAAGGGTGTCGTTGGGTCTGGAATCATCATGTAGTACCTATAACATAACGCTGTTATAAATACTACACTCTTGATTCGATAGAGTCAAAATCTACTCTCCCACTATTGAGACATGTCACTTTAAAATATATCGATAGATATATGTTTTTTATGATTATTTGGAGGAGATCTGTCTAGGGTGCTAATAGATCCGACGGTAAGGGTTCGCTGCTGCTGGCTAGCTCCAGATAATAGGCCAGACGTACTGAAGCCATTCGGACACGTCTGAGCACCACCGGTTGGGCGGCCTTCCAATATTGTCGCGATAGCGTGGCTCCATTCTCTAAATAGTCCTTGGATTCATCACACTCGATACGATAGGCACAGGCCCTGGCTAGCTCATGACTTTCAGATGCCCACTGGGCAATATTTGGGGTTGACCACTGCGCACGATCTTCTTCACTGATCAAAGCCACCTGCTCTTGCGCCAACACATATCGATCACGATCTCTGGTGCGGTCCTTAGTTGTCACCAGTAAACCCGCTCGCTTTGGTAGTTCGCCATCCCAGGTGCCGTGTAAACGATTGTCCGGACGAAAACCAGGCGCATAGGACACGCGAAGGTCGTTTCCACCTTTGTCCTCACCAAAGCCCACGTGCAAAGGCTGATGAAGATCCGGGACGAAGTGAGCCAAAAACCGCAGTGCCTCTGCCCGCTTATCGGGGAAATTTTTAACGTTGTGGAGATACTTTAAATAACGGATAGATGCCTGCTCCACGCAGTCAAAGGCGGCACAATTTGCCTCATAATCATATCCTTTAGCATCTCGGGGTACGTTGGTGTAGTGGTATTCGCTGGTTCCTATATGAGTGGTTGATCGAACCTCGTCCGCCCAAACACAAGACTCTGGGAACCCACGATACCCCTTGGCCGCATTGTCCCCCGAACTCAATCGACGCACTTCTTTTTGGGCATTGGGAGAAAGCTGTAAAAAAGCCATTTCACAAATCAATTCGTGAACAAAAGATGACCAGGCATTGGCAGATTGGGGAAAACACCAAAGACACAGACTAGCGATGAGAAGACAAAGTTTGTGAATCTGCCGCATTTCCACGACGCTCCTTCAGTTTTGCAAGCCCCGGACAAAACGGGTGTAATAGGCCACCCCAGACAATAATAACAACCCTTAGGGGATTTTATTTGGACATCTTACGGGTCATTTTTGCCCTCGCCGTACTGCTTGGCCTCTGTGCGTTACTCTCTTGGGACAGAAAAAACATCAAATGGCGCTATGTGCTGGTTGGTTTGGGTCTGCAGTTTCTCATTGCGGTCATGGTGTTGGGCTGGGATTTTGGCCGTAAGGGTTTAGATGCTTTAAGTCGAGGTGTCACCAGTATTGTTGAGGTATCTATCGTCGGTGCCAGCTTCGTCTTTGGTGAAAGTTGGCAGGAACACTTCATCGCCTTCGCCATTCCTTCGGCGATTATTTTCATCTCTACATTAATGGCGCTGTTGTATTACTTCGGAATCATTCAATTCGTCGTGCGTTGTATGGCAGCGGTGATGCGTTGGGTCATGCCTGTATCCGGCGCCGAGTCACTGGCGGTGTGCGCCAACGTGTTTATTGGCAACACTGAATCCCCCTTACTAATCAAACCCTACATTCCAAAATTCACCCAATCGGAAATCATGGCCATGATGACCGGCGGTATGGCCACCA
>JBCCFQ010000051.1:0-11163 GCA_039029655.1 Pseudomonadota bacterium
GCAATCACCGGCTTGTCCAATTCTTCCTCTAACTCTGCCGCGAGCTCCAGCATACAAAGGTTGGTACCCACTTGGAGGATTGCATCCACATCATCGCCGTCTAATTCGGAGACAGCACTTCTTATAGTGGGTTCGTCTACTTCAGCAATGGCCGTCCAGCTGGGACATTGAAGACAAATATCTCTTAGTGTCTCTATCCCGTGATCCGCGAGAAAAAGGGTCACTTCTTTGTTAGCTACTGGATAGTAGGGCGATAACAAAGCAACCTTTCGGATACCCAGAATACGACACGCTTCAGCCATGGACTCTGAGCCGATGGAAATGCCGAGTCCTGACTCACTGACAATACGTTGTTGCCAAGACTTAGCCCCTTCAGCACCTCCGTAGAAAGTCACTGCAGACATACCCATAACCAGATAATCGGGAGCGCAGGTGAGTACACCATTGACGGCATCCAACACTTTTTCGTTGATCTCCAACGTGCCAGCCATAAACGTTTCGTTGGAGATTGCATTGGCGTTTTTAACGACGATGCGACTGTAGTGGTTAGTCACCCCAGGCACCCGCATGTCGTCAAACTCTGGCTGTACAATGGTGTTGGTTGAGGGTCCCAAAACCCCAAACTTTGCTCGCCATCCCAATCTATCTGTCATGATTCGATCTATTGATACGCTGGGTTTTTCCAAGGACCGATGGAGCGAGAACGGACGGGTTGAATGTACTCGGGCGGTTCGGAGCCAGGGTAGTTGTCGCCCCAATTCACCGGGTCACCCTTCATTTCAACGCTGGCATTCTCTGTGTACCAATCCACTAAGTCACCATCACAACGCAGAATCCAAGTACAACCTTCGGCTTCCCCCGCGGTGAAGTCACCATGTCGTACACCCGCAGGTCGGAAAAAGTATTGACCAGGTGTCATGAAACCAAAGTTGTAGTCGAACTCGCCTTCAAGACAATAAGACTCTTCAAATACTGGATGATGCGCCAAGGGATGTTCACGCCAGCCTGGCTTGGCTTTGATTAAGCGTGTATAGAAACCAGTTTTTGGGTCCCGCCAAAGCAGCTTTATGAACAAACCCGGTACTGGAGTGCCACCCCGTTCGAAATCCATTGGGCTACCGTTCTCTGGATCTTCAACATCAAACCACTCCATTTCGTTGGAGTCTTTAATCACCAGCTCTTCTCCCGCTGGGTCTTGGTTGCTTTGTGATGGTTGGAATGCCCACCCACCGTACTCTCTGAAAAGCAGGATCTTGGTGCCCGCGTTTGCGCTCACCCCTGGCGTGTTGACGCCCTTTGGTGCACACCAATAACCGCCTTTCCTGAGGGTGGTTTCGCCGATACTAATCTGACCTTCTAGGACGAACCATTCCGTTTGCGCCTCATGGGTACCAGCGCATCGATGCCAATCGGACTCGAACTCCACCATCAGTGATGCTGCACCGTTTTCCTCGTCGTAGCTCAAATTTTTCTGGCGCGCACCCCCTATGCCGTGGGGCAGCTCAGCGGTGTGCCAGACCAAATCTTTTTCATCTACTAGTTCTACGTGGGGTCGCATCTTGTTGCTCCTGTGAAACCGGTGTTTCGGACTAAGATCATAAATACTAGCCGCTGCCATAGATAAATAAAAATATATATTAGTTAGTAAAATCATTTATTATCATAAATGTATTTTCTAGGGTGCGGTAGCTAATGGAATCACGACTTCTGACCCGACTGGGGACACTTCGACAATTGGAGATTTTCCTGGCCGTGGCTCAGCATGGCAGCATGGCCCGGGCGTCTGAGGTGCTGTTTCTTAGCCAGTCGGCGGTTTCGTTGCAGATCCGAAGGCTGTCTGAGGCGGTGGGTTTACCCCTTCACGAGGTGATTGGGAAGAAACTCTATCTCACCGAGGCGGGGCAAAAGGTGGTGGAGACCGGGGAGCAGATTTTCGCTTCTGTACGCCGTCTGGATGAGACCATCAACAACCTAAAAGGTCTTACCGCCGGCAAGCTACGAATCACGGTCGTGACTACAGCCAAGTATTTCCTACCCCGAATACTCGGTCATTTCTGCCGCGAATATCCAGATATTGACGTGGAGTTTCACGTGGGTAACCGCGCACAGGTCATTCAGCGCCTCAACAACAACCAAGATGATCTGTATATCTTTAACGATCTACCCGAGGACTTAGACATCCAGTCTCATAACTTCCTCCCTAACCCATTGGCTGTCATTGCCTCAAGTAAGAACCCCTTAGCCAAGCGCCAACGACTGAAATGGTCTGACCTAGAAAACGAGACATTCCTGATGCGTGAGCAAGGTTCCGGGACCTACAACGCCATTCGGCGCCATTTGGAGGCGAATGATCTCAGTCTTGGTAAGACAATGACCATTGAGAGCAACGAGGCCATTAAATACGCTGTGGTGGAGAATTTAGGAATAACCATCTTGTCAGCCTACGTGCTGGCTGACGCCGTAGGCCACGACTTGGTGCAATTGCGGGTCAAGGACTTTCCCGTGATGTCGGATTGGCATGTCGTGTATCCAGCCCAGAAGCCCCTGTCCTTGATTGCAGAGCGTTTTTTGCATCTCATATTAAGGCGGGGTTCTGATGTGCTTCCCTTGGAACACCTGGAACAGCAGGTTCAAAGAGCCCTAGCCCGAGCCCCCAGCCCTGGACCATAACCCGAGGCGGATGACAGTCAACCTAGAGAAAATCTAAAGATTGTGGAGCGTGTGGTTATTAGTGGTTTGAGATAATGTTTAGACGCACAGCTACTTGTGGAGGCGGCAATGGATCCAGCGACAGAGTTTCGAAGCGAACTTGAAACACTGACCAAAGAACTTTGGGATGCCCTTGGGGGCGTGATCCATTCCACCGACGAGCGACCGGCGCTGTCAAACGATCCAGCGAAAGCGTTGAAAGGTTTTCATCAGCCACTGCCAAACACCGGGTGTGGTGCCCAAGAAGCTATTCACGAACTGCTTCGATTGAACGAAGTGGCTGGTGGCAATACCGCGGGCCCTAAGGCGTATCACTTTGTGATTGGGGGTTCCACACCGGCTGCTTTGGGAGCGGATCTGTTAGCCACTGCCTATGACGCCATTACCTATACCTGGGTGCTTTCACCCGTCGGCGTGGAGATGGAACGCCAAGCACTGAATTGGCTTAAAGAATTGTTGGGTCTTCCAGCACCGTGGCCTGGCGTGATGGTTACCGGTGCCACCATGGCGAACTTTGTTTGTTTGGCAGCAGCCAGACAGTGGTGGGGTGAACGGCTTGGCTATGATGTATCGGAAGTCGGTCTATCCGGATTACCTCAAATGCCGGTTTTGACGTCCGGGTTTGTCCACGCAAGTACCTTGAAAGTACTCGCCGTTCAGGGCGTGGGTCGTGGTCATATTCAACGGTTTGAGAAAGATGGCTTTGGCCGACTGGATTTGGACGCCTACAGGAAAGGGTTAGAAGCGCTAGATGGAAAACCGGCATTGGTGGTTGTGAACGCGGGTGAAGTCAACGCCGGCGAGTTTGATCCAGTCAATGACATGATACAGCTAGCCCGGGAGCACAACTGTTGGGTGCATGTAGATGGCGCCTTTGGTTTATTTGCTGCCGCATCGCCACGAACCGCTCATTTGGTCGCCGGCGTGGAAAACGCGGATTCCGCCACGGTCGATGGTCATAAATGGCTTAACGTGCCTTATGACTCGGGTTACGCATTTGTTCGTGACTACGGTTTGTTGGCGCGGGCATTTCGTTATTCCGCCGACTACCTGCCAGACGAAAATGAAGAGCGACCCACCTTCGGCGCTATTGGTCCAGAGAGTTCTCGACGTGCCCGAAGCTTTGCTGTTTGGGCGACCCTGAAAGCTTATGGAAGAGAAGGTCACCAAGCCATTGTGGAGCATTGCTTGGACATTGCTCAACACTTCGCCCAGGTGGTGGATCAAACAGAGCATTTGGAACGCATGAATAAACCCGAACTCAATATCGTCGCTTTTCGTTTTAATCCGGGAGGATTGAGTGACCCACAATTGGATGCACTCAACCAGCAGTTGGGTGAGGTGGTGATAAACGATGGACGATTTTTGGTGGGCACATCGAAAATAGGGGCTCGCCGTATTTTTCGCCCGGCCTTTTCCAATTGGCGTACTCGGAAAGCGGATGTGGAGGAGCTAGCTCAGGTAGTCGTGGAGCTAGGTCACGATTTGTTAGAAAAGCGTTGAAAGGAAATGATGCGCTGAACAAAGGTTGCGCTAGCGCTTGCAGGGCGCGACACTGGATTACCCAACGCTTTGGAGCGGCACAATGGATTTAGTCAGTTCCCACACCCTTGAGGTTTTGACCAACTACCATCCTGAAGCAGCAAGAGAACTAACGAATTTACAAGCCGTTTTGACGGAAAGTTCTCTTGACCCTGATTTACTAAAACTGTGTAGCGACTACTTCAAGGCGGCGCTCAGGAATGACACTTGGTCTGGCCCAGAAGCCTTGACCGATCTTCAGGCCGCATGTCTCGCCGTTTGCGAACAGTTTATGGTTTCAGTCTCTGCGACAAGCAATGAGCAGGTTCATCGCTTGGGGCAACATCTTTCCGCCGACGAACTCTACAACCTGATGTATGCCATCTATCTGATCGAATCATCTCAACGATTGGAAATGACTCTGGAGGCGACACTGCAATGACAGACAAACGACCCAGAATTCCAACCGAAGAACTTATTCCTGGTGTTTCCGCTGGGGGAGCCATAGAAAACTCCATTGCTCAGTTTGCGGCGGCGGCGGTTCGAGCAAAAGACATCGACCCCATCATTACGGAGCTTGTTCGTTTGCGTTGTGCCCAATATCACGACTGCAGACTGTGTGGCTCATTTAGGGTGCAAGAAGCGTTAGACGCAGGTTTTGATGAAGCCATGCAAAAAGCAGTGGCCACTCATGAAAAAAGCGATTTTAGTCCAGCCGCAAAAGTCGCCTTGAGACTCTGTGACGCCATGATCATGAGTCCTGGCGATATCGATGACGGATTACGTCGTGACTTAAGAACTCACTTTAGCAATGAACAAGTTGCAGAGTTATGCGTGGACGTGATGAAGTGGAGTCAGCAAAAGTCCTTGGTGGCGCTGCGTATTGAGCCACCCGCTTCTACAGAATACTTAACTCAGCTCATCTTTGATAAAAATGGTGATCCGGTTTTTGGTGAGCCCTTAAGGTGACCATGGTATTTGTCAGAAAATGAAGTTACCGCGAATAAAAACGGTATTACTGTTCTTTTTTGGAGCATTCGCTCTTTTCTATGTTTTTGGCGCGGTCATGCTTGCGCTACGAGACGATGGCATAGCGGATTTCACAGGTGAGCCAGCACCTCTCAACACCGTAGTAATTTTTGGCGCAAGCGGTACCACCGGAGACGGTATCTTAAAAGCTGTACTTGCTGACGATCGCATAAAAAAAGCTTATGTCATCACCCGACGTCTAACGCCCAGAATCGAAGTGGGTGTCGCCGCTGGCCAAGTTGAAGCAATCATTCATACAGACTATTTGAATTACGAGGCAATCGAATCAACTATTGCCGAGGCTGATGGCGTGTTTTGGGCCATCGGCATTAGCGCCATTGGTGTTGATGAAAAAACCTACGGCATGATCCATGTGGATTTTCCCGAGGCGTTTTTGAAGACATGGATTCCACTAACGGAAAACCGAGACACGTCCTTTCAGTTCATCAGCTCTAGCGATATTTCTGAGGATTCAAGCACCATGTGGGTGCGGGAGAAGATTCGAGCCGAACGAGTTTTGTTTGGGTTAGCGCGGGGTACGCGTCTAAAGGTGATCGCGCATCGGCCAGATTATATCGGCCCAACCGAAGAAGAGGCGCATCTCGGTCAAGACTTACTGTACTGGTTTTTTGCGCCCGTCGGTGCGGCTGTACGAGCACAGCAAATTGGACAAGCCATGCTAGAGATTGGTGTTCGGTTGAAAGATTTCGAAAACGGTTCGAAGGTAGGCACTCGCACCATCATTCTGCATAGTGATGCTTATGAGCGCCGATCAGAAACCGCAGGACAGTAAGATTATTCGTTTAGGATAGGGTTTGCTGCTTGGCATCTGGGTGCGTCAAACGATTTTGAAAGTTCCTTTCATTACGGCCCAGTGGCCGGGAAAAGAGCAAAAGAAAACGTATTCGTCTTCGGTTAGCTCGGAAAGAGAAAAAGTGATTGTCGTTTGTTCACCACCGCCGATAAGCTTGGTGGCGGCCAGGACTCGACTGTCATTCTCCTTTAAGTAACCCTTCTCTACACCCGCCGCCATGCCGTCGGTGGCAATTGGATTGAAGTCCTCGCTGCGACTCAAAACCCAGTTATGTCCCATTACGTTAACAGGTAGTTTGCCGGTATGGGTCAGAGTCAGCGTCACGTTCTCGCAAGTGCGTTCAACGACAATTTCCGTTTTGTCGAACGACATTTGATCCGTGGAACCGATTTCAATGTCACACGCAGCATGCGCCGCTTGCCCAATGAATGCCAAGAACAGAACTGAGGCGATTCCTCTCATGTGACCTCTCCTAGATATAAAGCTCAATTAAGTGAAGACGAGTACCATGTACAATAAAAGGTGAATCCAATCAATGCCCCGGTTTGTATTTGGTATTCACAAAAGCACTACGTGACTGGTTTTATTGGCAATACGGCTAGTCATGAATTTATGGTCACGCTGCGGCAGCCATATCAAACAATAAGATTTCCGCTTTTTGTTTGGCCAACAAAGTGAGGTCTGCACTTTTGCTGATTGCAACACCATCCCCTGGGTACAGGAGGACTCCATCAAGCTCTACTTCACCGCTAACAATCTGAATAAAGCCAGCCCGCGCCGTATCAAAGCGATAACTGATTGTTTTGCTTGCTTCAACAATCGTTGACGACAAATTTATGTCTTGATTGATGGTCAAGGACCCATCGCGCCCATCCCGAGACCCAATGAGTCGCCACTGATCTAGCTTCTCTTCGGCAGGAAATAGTTTTTGCTCATATCCCGGCTCCAATCCTTTGTGTTCAGGCAAAATCCAGATCTGTAATAAGTGGGCCACATCTTTTTGAGAATGATTGAACTCACTGTGGGTGACACCGGTTCCGGCGGTCATTCGTTGTAATTCCCCAGCTCGTATTACAGATCCGTTGCCCATGCTGTCCTTGTGTTCCAACGCGCCATCCACCATGTACGTAACGATTTCCATGTCTTTGTGAGGATGAGTGCCAAATCCTTTCCCTGGTTCTATCCAGTCTTCGTTGATGACGCGAAGCTTGGCAAAACCCATCCTGTTAGGGTCATAGTAGTCCGCAAACGAAAATGTGTGTTTGCTTTTGAGCCAGCCGTGATCTGCGCCACCGCGACTTTCTGAACGAATAATTTCAATCATGATACTCTCCGTTATGTCAGTAAAATGATGATGGCGGCAGCGTTACGCTGCCACCGCCTGTGTTTTGGGTTCAAATCGAAGCGCGAATTTTCCAGGTCCCAGAAGGGCTTGGACAACAGCCGCTAAACTTAAAAATGCGGGGTATTCCCAGCCACCATTGGCATTGCTAAAAACCCAACCATTACTTATGTGCACATAAGTAGCCCCAAGTAGGACGGGAATCAAAGCGATAGAGACTGCTCGAACCGCGAATCCCGACAGGAGAATGACACCACCACCAATTTCGGCAAAAGTGACAATGTAGGCTGCCCAGCCAGGGAAGCCAACGGATTCGAAAAAGCCTGCTGTGCCGGGTAGCGTAAATACCAGCAATTTCAGTAAACCATGGGCAATAAACATGACGCCCAATCCAATTCTCAAAATAAAAGCGGCATAGTCTTGCGAGTTGTTCATGTTGTTCTCCTTTCAAGTACTTTGATGTTATGCGGCACGGTTGGTGCCAAGGTGTATGATTTCGGCAATGCGAGCTCTTGCCGCATCAATAGAATCTTCCCCGCGTTTGTTGAGCTCGTCGGCGGCAATGACCTCCACGTTCGTAATACCGATGAAGGCTAGGGCTTGCCGAAGATAGGGCGTAGCAAAGTCCACCGGGCTATCGACGGGTACACCGCCGGAGGCCACAATAAGGATTGCCTTTTTGTTCTTGAGCAAACCCTCTGGGCCGTTTTCGGTGTAACGAAATGTCAGTCGAGCACGAGCTATCATGTCCACCCAGGCTTTCAAAGACGCGGGTATGCCAAAGTTGTAAATGGGTGCCCCAATGACAAGAACATCAGCTTGCTGAAGTTCACCCACCAGGTGATCTGATTCAGCCAATCGCTCACGATGAGTTTCCGTGCGCTCCTCTTCAGGGGTGAAGTTGGCGTTGATCCAGGCTTCGTCTACCAAGCCGATACCATCGGCAAGATCTCGGTGTTTCGCGGATACGCCAGCGACGCTGTCTTCCAGCGCTCCGATAAGATCCTTTGTCAGCATACGACTGACGGAATCTGATTTTCGTCCACTGCTGTCGATAGAAAGGACGTTGAGTTGGGTGTCTGGGCTGTTCATGGACTGACTCCGTATGGGTGTGTTTCGACGTTGGAGATAGTTTGACTATTGACAGATGATCAATAAACAGCACAATTAGCACAATATTGTTCTCCGAAAAGCAACAATGGATCGATTTGATGACCTGCAAGCCTTTGTTGCCGTTGTAGAAACGGGCAGTTTCACCGCGGCAGCGGATCGTTTGGATATGGTGAAGTCGGCGGTGAGCCGGCGAATTTCAAGACTTGAGGAGCGCCTGGGCGTGCAGTTGTTCCGACGGACTACCCGAAGACTCAATCTCACCGACAGTGGCAGCAGCTTTTATGAGCGGAGTGCCAGGATCCTGGCGGATCTGGAGGAAGCCGAATCGGCCGTGGCACAGGAACACGGTGAACTTAAAGGAACCCTGAAGGTGGCTATGCCTTTGTCATTTGGCGTGCGTCATATGAGTGGTCCCATTGCGGAATTTACTCGTTTACATCCCAGAGTAGATTTTGATCTTGACCTTAATGATAGACGCATTGATTTGTTGGAGGAGGGTGTTGATCTCGCCATTCGTATTGGCCGATTGTCTGATTCGTCGCTGATTGCGAAGAAGTTGTTTGACGCACGAACGGTAGTGTGTGGTGCGCGACGTTATTTTGACAGTTTCGGAAAACCCACCACCCTAGAAGAGTTAGAGCAACATAAGTGTCTAACCTACAGCAACCTAAGCGACCCCACGAAGTGGGTATGCAAGGACGAGCAGGGTCAAAGGCACAAGGTCCATATCGAACCCACCATGGCTGCGGGGAGTGGCGACTTCTTATGCGATTTAGCGATTCAAGGATTGGGCATTGTGATGCAACCCACTTTCATTGCAGGAGAGGCGATCTGTCGAGGTGATCTTGTGCCTATCCTGGATCAGTATGAGTGGCCGGCTTCTCCGGCTTGGGTGGTTTATCCCCCAACTCGGCACCTATCCTATAGAGTTAGGGCATTCATCGATTTTTTGTCGCAGACCTTTTCAGGTACGCCAAGTTGGGATCGTTACTATTGAAGAGACTCAGTTAACTCAAGAAAAATGGTGAGAGATCTAAAAGATATTCTTGATCAAGCTCGGAACTTCGCCGCTCGGCGGCGATATGTTGATGCATTGAAGAGTTTGAGAAATTCGCTAACTAGCTCTTATCGTGGTGAGCAGTGGCGGGATGTTGCTTTGTTTTTGATGCAACTGGGGGATGTGGATGCCGCCCTGGCGGCGACGCGAAATTTCACCGAGTCCTGTCCCAACGATGTTGGGGCCCACTCTTTGCTGGCTAACGTTCTCGCAGACGTTGGAGAATTGGAAGAGTCCATACAAATAGCGACTGAAGTTGCTGATACCCTGCCAGACAATTGGGGAGCTTATTACAACCTGGGGATCTATCATCTCCGGGACGGTGCGTTAGACGATGCGAAAACAGCGTTCGAAAGTGTTCTGAAGCTAGAACCAAACCATGTGTTGTCTCTGGAGTATCTCTCGAGTCTTGCGGATTCTGTGTCCTCTCCTAAGTGGCTTAAAGAAGTCGAGCGATGCGAAAGATTGGATGGGCTAGACCAAAACAGTCAGGCTGCCCTGCAATACGCAAAAGCCAACCTACTAGGTCGCTTAGAACGACACGAAGAAGCATTTGCCGCCTATCATGCCGGTGCAGACATCATGCAACAGATCTCAGGCACGGACATGTCTTTGGTGACACAGCATGTTGAAGAGTTAAGACAGGGTTTCTCCGATGGGTTTTTTCAGCGCCATCGATCCAATCAATACGAGAATAATAAACCCATCTTTATTGTAGGTGTGCCACGCTCGGGTACTACTCTGGTAGAGGGCATACTGGCGGCTCATTCTGAAGTAACGCCTGGAGGTGAAACCAAACTGCTGCGACTGGCCTGCGCCAAATACAACGGATTCTCTACGTCAGACATACGACAACTAGAGGGCGACATCAGCGAAGGTAGCAATCCTTGGGAAGAGTTGGGTTCAGAGTTGCAGCGCTTACAAACTCAACGCATCGGTTCTGCCGGTCGAATGACCGAAAAGAATCTGGGCCATCACTTCTTCCTAGGCGCAATTTCCTTATTGGCGGCGGGTGCGCGAATCGTTTATTGCACCCGTGATCAAAACGCCACCGCCTGGTCTTGTTTCAAAACGCGTTTTTCCAGCGGTAATGGTTGGAGCAATGATTTCGACAGTATTCGTGAGTACCAAAACCACTATGCTCAGCTAATGGAACACTGGTTTGCCGTCTTGCCAGCGGGTTCTATCTATGAGGTCTGTTACGAGGATCTCATCGCCGCACCGGACAGAGAGATACACGGGGTCCTGAACCACGTGGGCCTTAGTTTTGAAGACGCTTGCTTGAGTCCACATTTATCCGGCATGCCAGTGGCCACCGCCTCAGTCCGGCAGGTAAGACAACCCATCTACCGTGAGGCTAACCAGAACTTCCAAAACTATGCCGAGCTTTTCTGGAACAAACTAGATGTCTGAAAATTTTGTAACGATGTATTTGCTCTTGCCGCATTCCTAGGCGTCAAGTATTGGGTTATATGCCTTTCTTAGCAATTCTTAAAAATTATCGGCTGCTTTGCCACCTTATAAACTTAACAAGCCTTTTTACATCATTAAAATGGAGATACTGCATTTACTTTAGCC
>JBCCFQ010000052.1:0-11102 GCA_039029655.1 Pseudomonadota bacterium
CTGGGGTGTTGGCGTGCAGCCAACATCCTGGCTTTCAGTTTAGTAGCCGGCGGGCGAACGACATACGGCAGGCGGCTGTAATTCTCACGGCCGCTTGCCACCTTCGCTGCGGTAGCTCAATGACAGAGCATCGGATTGTCGATCCGAAAGATGTCGGTTCAAGTCCGATCCGCAGCGCCACACTTTTTTGATCCGGTGGGCGAATGGTTAAGCCACGAGGCCTTCAACCTCGTAATTGCAGGTTCAAATCCTGTTCGGATCGCCACTTCAACTTGTCTTATGGAGGACATATGAACATCAAAGATATTGTGAAACACAACACCGTTCGATTCGTTCGTTATCGCCAAGGAATCGCATACTACGGTGTCGACGTACCCAGCCAAGGCGCTTATGTATTTCCAGTGCCACTAGAGGATATTGGCAGCGCCACCTTGGAACTAGAGGATAAAGCCATTCTGTTTATGCGTTATATCAAACGCGCACTGAGTGAAGGTTCGTTTGTTCCGCTAACGTAAGGTACCTTGTAGACCGGTAGCTCAGCGAGTAGAGCGTGCGACTGATAATCGCGAGGTCGGCTGTGCAACTCAGCCTCGGTCTACCATTTTTTCTGGGAGTAGCTCAGCTTGGTCAGAGTACTCGGTTTGGATCCGAGGGGTCGCTAGTTCGAATCTAGCCTTCCAGACCACACACTTTTGGAGACTCGCAAGGTTGGCGTGCTTAGCCGGTTTGAACCCGGTGATGTCTTAACGGATGTGGGAGTTCGATCCTCTCAGTCTCCGCCAAAACTATGGTGTTCGTAGCTTAATTGGCAAAGCCCCAGTCTGTGAAGCTGGCAAATGTCGGTTCAAATCCGTCCGTTCACCCCAATTCACTAGGAGAAGTGGCCGAGTGGCTAAAGGCGCTCGTTTGCTAAACGAGAGAGGCATAGTCTCACCCAAGTTCGAATCTTGGCTTCTCCGCCAACTTCACTGTCCGTAGCTCAGTTGGATCAGAGCAGCTGGTTTCGACCCAGCCGGTCGGGAGTTCGAGTCTCTCCGGGCAGTCCATTCAAAATGCGGGCATAGCTCAATTGGCAGAGCACGACGGCGCCACCGTCGGGGTTGTGGTCTCAGCCTCCACTGCCCGCACCAACTACAGAGAGGGAGGTGGTCTCAGACAGGGCTCATAACCCCGTTTTCGCTGGTTCGAATCCAGCCCTCTCAACCAGATTGTCTGATAGCTCAGTTGGTCAGAGCGCTGCTTTTACACAGCAGAGGTCGTCGGTTCGAATCCGACTCGGACAACCAATGTTGAGATGTTCATAGCGTTCAGCGGTTCGGGTTCGGATCCCGTCTGGCGCACTTACGCTGTCATTGTACGGTGTGTACCGAACGCCCTTCACACTCAACCGCCAATGGAAATTAGCTCAGTTGGTTAGAGCATCAGACTGAAATTCTGAAGTCGCCAGTTCGATTCTGGCATTTCCCAACAATGTCCTTCCAAGGCATCTAGGTAAAGGCCAAAAGCCTGCGGTTCAAATCCGCCCTTAGGCGAGGGTATCGCCCCATCCGCACTCACCGTCGGCTGACACCGAATTGGCTCAGCCAGTTTGGTGGTGGCAGGCAACTGACCGCCGATGGGTGTGTTGTCGTGTTGATCCGGTGGCTTGTCCTTCGAAGTTCCGTCCGAAGTTTGTTCATGAGACTCAGTCTCAAAAAACCTAGGACCAAGCTTTGGAAGCACGAACCGCCCGATCATCCGACACCATTTGTCCGCTGTCACTTGTGACGGTGAGTGCTCCATTTTCAAAACAGTTTCAAACCAATCAGTCTTCAACCAAAAAAGGAGGTGATCCAATCATGGCTGGTCTTAGGCGACTAGCAGAACTTGAGCGACAAATAACGGCGCGACGGACCAGCCAATCTTTGGCATTGGGCCCATCTAGCCCAAGCCCTCACAAACGCCCGTCCCAGGACGGAATATCAAATCACGAAGGAGAACGCAGTATGTTCTATCAAAAATTCATCGTGCGTAAGCACGAACGCGGTCTCCTGTTTAAGGACGGAGACTTCATCAAATTTCTTGAACCAGGTACGTATCGTTACATTGGTTTGGGTAATCGTTACAACGTCGAACGCTACGACCTTTCCGTTGCCGCGTTTGAACACCGCTTGAAGGATTTCTTGATTCAAGCGGAACGTGACGAAATCGATCGCTTGTTCACTCTGGTTGAAACACGCAGCGAGGAAGTTGCGTTGGTGTACCTGAATGAGCGTGTTGCCACGGTACTGGCCCCGGCAGAGCGCAAGCTTTACTGGAAGGGTGTAGTGAATGTGCGTGTTGAGCGCTTTGACCTCAATGAGGGCATTGCTTTGAACGCCCGTTTGACCAAACACCTTATCAATGGTCGAGACGCGAAGGTGTTGTCGACTGCTGAAAAGGCGATCTACGCCCGTATCGTTCCTGAAGGTCATGTGGGTTTGCTTTATGTGGACGGTGAGCTTGCCGAAA
Organism: Pseudomonadota bacterium; assembly: GCA_039029655.1. Taxonomy (GTDB): domain Bacteria; phylum Pseudomonadota; class Gammaproteobacteria; order Steroidobacterales; family JBCCFQ01; genus JBCCFQ01. The sequence continues at coordinate 2,491 of JBCCFQ010000052.1, forward strand.
CGCTACAAGCCGGCCTACACGCTTACTGGAACGTAGCCCACACGGTTAGCGTGGAACTGGTGGATCTTCGTGTCAAAGCGTTGGAAGTTCAAGGTCAAGAAATCTTGACCAAAGATAAGGTGGCGCTACGTATTAACGTTACTGCGACCTACCAATACTTGGACGCTGCAAAAGCACTACGTGCTGTGAAAGATCCACTGGATCAACTGTATAAGGAAATTCAGTTCGGCCTTCGTGCAGCCGTTGGCACCCGTAAGCTGGACGCATTGCTTGAGGACAAAACAGCGATTGACCACGACATCGCTGAACACCTGGGTAAGCGTTTCGCTGATATCGGCATCAGCGTTAAGAGCGTGGGTGTCAAAGACATCATCCTACCTGGTGATATGAAGGATCTTCTGGGTAAGGTGGTGGAAGCCGAAAAAGCGGCACAAGCGAATGTTATTCGTCGCCGCGAAGAAACCAATGCGACTCGTTCATTGCTAAACACCGCGAAAGTGATGGAAAGCAACACAGTTGCATTGCGTCTAAAAGAGCTAGAGACCCTAGAAAAGGTTACCGAAAACGTAGGCAACCTATCTGTCGTGGGTGGTCTCGACGCTTTGCTGGATGGACTGGTTAAGATTAAGCAGTAGTTCAGCCCATGGAGGGTGTGCAACGCACCCTCCAACTTTCAAATTTTTCGACGGCTGTAGCTCAGTGGATAGGAGCGCGACATTGCGAAAGTCGAGGTCACAAGTTCAACTCTTGTCAGCCGTACCAATTCAATTCGGTGCTGGTCTAAAGGCAGGACGCGAGACTTTGATTCTCGAGGTCGTGGTTCGAGTCCACGGCGCCGATCCAAATACGGGTCCAACTATTGGTGCCGTGGATCTCGATACTCAGCGATGTACTAAAGATCAATCCGCACCTACCGTCCACAAAACAGATGCCATGCGGGCGGATTGGGTTGCAACCCTTGTTTAACTCAGTTCAATTCTGAGCGGCATCTCCAACACCCTCGTAGCTCAATTGTCAGAGCACCGGGTTTTTACCCCGGTGGTTGTAAGTTCGAATCTTACCGGGGGTACCAATTCTCGTTGTCGCAAGGATTTAACGACTTATCTAATTCACCCTTATAGCTCAATGGACGAGAGCGCCGAGTTTCTTGGCAAGGTTCTCGGCTCATCAATCTTTTTTGAAGAAGCACTAAAGATCAATCCGCACCCAGTGTTATGGAACAAAAATGACAAGGCGGGCGGATTGGGGTACCAACGCGGATCTGAAGGGAATGGCATACCTCGGTGGTTTAAACCCATTGGCTTCCCAGTTCGAATCTGGGGGTCCGCACCAAAGCGCAGCTGACGGAAATTGGAAAAGCCTTTAGTACCTAAAACCTACTCGTTTCCGCGTTCGAATCGCGGGCTGCGCACCATTTTCAAATCGATACCCCACCAGGTTGCGGGTAACTCATCTTGGCCGTCTGAAGGGAACAGGCATACCTACCTGTCTTAGAAACGGGTGTTTCTCGGTTCGACTCCGAGGGCGGCTACCAAATTAGGGCACGTTGGCAAATGGACGCCGCCACTGAAAACGTTTAGTTGATAGTGGTCCGGATAAAACCGGTCTTGTTCTTAAGTAAATGCGAGAGCACGGTTGAAGATGGCAGGCGACTGCTCTGGGTAAAGGTTACTCGCTGGCGCCCGTTTCCAATCTCGCATTCTGCCGGTAGTAATGCATCGGTTACAGCGGTATGCGGGTTCGCCTGCGATGTGCAGGGATGCACAAGTGTCGCGTAGGACAGGATGTCCGAGAGCGACCCGTCTCCACCAAAATCTTACACAATCCACATGTTTTCCGGGGAAAGAAAAATGACAATGAGAATTCTAAAATTAGATGTAGGCGGACGTCCTATCGCGTGGATTACACGGGAAGATGGGGCGCTGTTGTATTGCCGTGACCAGGTAGCATGGGAAGCGGGTGTTGAGGAAGCCATATTACGAGGCGGATACTCCCGTCGCACTGGACTGCGTTCAACGCTTCGGGTGAACTCAATTCTTGCCACAACGTCCGTGGACAAAGGCGCGGACGATTGGGCAGGTACCCCGGCACTGACCAACGCCCGTCTTTTTCGCAGAGATGATTACATGTGCCTGTACTGTGGCGAGGTATTGTCGCCGCGACTGCTTACACGTGATCACATCATTCCGGTCTCTGGCGGAGGCAAGGATGAATGGGAAAACGTCGTGACGGCATGCCGACCCTGCAATCATCGCAAAGACAACGGTCGTCTTGAGGATATTGGAATGAGGCTACTGGCCGTTCCCTACGCACCCAATCGTGCGGAAGGACTAATTTTGGAAAATCGTCGTATCCTTAACGATCAAATGGAGTTTTTAAGGGCTCGAGTTGGCACAAAAAGTCGGCTGCGAGTTTAGTAAATAGAGGAAGCATCATGTCTTACTTACAACAAGTTGAAAAAGTATCAGAAGCACACTACGTGTTGCCCAAGATTGGCGACATGCGTGTCGAGGTGCACGCCTATCTATCAGATACTTTGTTCGCACAAACCGATGAAGCCTTGTGGCGTCAAGCGGCACAAGCCGCCGCCTATCCTGGGATGCTGGGTCTGTATCTTATGCCGGATACTCACCTTGGCTATGGTATTCCCGTGGGTGGCGTGGCAGTTACCGAAGACGTGATCATTCAAGCCGGTAGTGGTTACGACATCTCTTGTGGTGTTGTCTATCTCAAAGTGCCAGGCCTAACGGCTGTAGACATTGCCGATTGGGACAAGCGTCGACGCTGGATTGATGATGTTGAGTTGCGAATCGCGACCGGCGTCGGTAGCCACCGTCCCAAGCATATGCCCACCCTATCGGATAAGAAGATTGAGGATATCTTCCGATACGGTGCTCAGGCTATTGGAGTTCGTGCCGATGTTTGTGAACGTCAGTACATTCCAGTGGATGAATCTGCTCTTGATACCGATCGAATCAAACGGGCGCGAGATAAAGCAAACCCGCAAATTGGTTCGGTGGGTGGTGGTAACCACTTCGTTGAGATGCAGGTTGATGTCAACGACGGCTCAGTATGGGTGATGATTCATTGCGGCAGTCGCGGTTATGGTTGGCAAACGGCCAACCACTACTTCTATCAAGGTGCGGAACATCGCGGCCTAGCGAAGAACCGCCGTGAAGAGTCTTGGTTGCGGGCAGATGAACCCTTGGGTCGTGAATACTGGGCCCATCATAACTCTGCCGCCAACTATGCTGTGGCCAACCGACACATCATTGTGCGGGGTGTGCAAAAGGCTTTGGAGAACGTCTTCAATGCTAGGGGTGAAGTTTTCTATGAAATTTCACACAACCTGGTGCAAGAAGAAACCTTAGTTCTGCCCGATGGCACCACCAAGAAAGGTTTTGTTCATCGCAAAGGCGCTACCCGCGCGTTTCCGGCTGGACACCCAGACTTGGTGGGTACCAAATGGGAAAAAACAGGTCATCCATGCCTAGTACCTGGCTCCATGTTGGACGGTGCCGCTATTTTGTATCCGCTGAAAGGCGCGTACCAATCAGGTTGTTCGGTGAATCATGGTTCAGGCCGAGTCATGGCGCGTGGTAAGGCTAAGCGAGAGCTTGCCGACAAGCACGACGACATCGATGCCGAAATGCGTTATATCAAGCGCACACTAGGTGGTGTGGAGGTACAAGGCATTGTGGGTAACACCCGTCGTACACCGCTGGACGAATGCGGTCACGTTTATAAGGACTTAGATGAGGTGCTGCGAGTTCTGGAAACAGAAGGGATCGCCAAAGTAGCAAACCGGCTATACCCGGTTGCCAACATCAAGGGCACCGACTAAGGTGCCCTTTTTTGTGGAGTGAGCTCTGCCATTGTTAAAAGACGCCTATTCGCCCAGTTTAAAGGGACGGCGTACTTCATAAGCGTAGACAGTGCCTACGCCAAACCATCCGTGCTACTCGTGAGGGAGCTCTATCAGAAGAGTAATCCAATCGCTCTTGACTCCGCGCCATCATCGCGTCAGGCTTCTCCGCTCCACTGACTACAGGCAAAGATGCCATGACAGCCCACGTTGCGAGCCTTATCAATGCTGCCCTACTCATCACCATGTCGGCATGGGGCTATTTTTCGTCGGGTAATCCCTCTTTTACGGCCTTGATTCCCGGTGTGGTGGGGGTATTGCTGCTGGCTTGCTACAAAGGTGTCAAGGAACAAAACAAAATAGTGGCGCACATCGCGGTCCTGCTGACACTGTTGATCCTTATTGCGTTGTTTATGCCTTTAAAAGGCGCCATTGGACGAGACGACTCCGCGGCTATCCTGCGGGTATCGATCATGCTGGCCAGCACCGTGGTCGCGTTGGTTTTTTTCATTAAGAGTTTCATCGACGCTCGAAAAAACAGGCCCCAGACTTAAATCCAAACCTTGCACCCCGATAAAGTCGTCGTAGCCTAAAACTGGCCGTTATGGACCGTGTAGAAATCGTTCACCAGAACTTTCGGACTCGCCTCGCCGCTGAAGACTTCCCGCCAGGTGTTTCGCCTAAATTCAAGCTACTCAGCACCACTGAGGCGGTTAGTCTGTTTCACGCACAGGTGCTGAGCCGTCAGCTTGATCGCATCAGTCGCATGATGCAAAAATCGGGACAAGGCTTCTACACCATTGGGTCGTCCGGGCACGAAGGTATGGCGGCAGTTGCCCACGCCCTGCGACCCACGGACATCGCGTTTCTTCACTATCGTGATGCGGCGTTCCAGATCGCTCGCGCCAATCAGGTGCCGGGGCAGACTATGGCCTGGGATATGCTACTTTCCTTTGCCTGTTCATCTGAGGATCCAACAAGTGGCGGCCGTCACAAGGTGTTGGGGTCTCGTACTCTGATGATCCCACCCCAAACTTCTACCATTGCCAGCCATCTACCCAAATCAGTGGGTATGGCTTTTGCCATTGGCGCCTGTCGTCACCGGAAACCAGAGCACCAATTGGTTTTCGACGACGCGGTCGCTTTTTGCAGTTTTGGCGACGCTTCGTTAAATCACTCAACGGCTCAAGGTGCGATAAACACCGCTTGTTGGTCATCCATCCAATCAACACCACTGCCTTTGCTCTTTGTTTGCGAGGACAACGGCATAGGCATATCCACCAAGACGCCAAAGGGATGGGTTCAGGATTCTCTCCAAGACCGTCCGGGTCTAAGGTACTTCTTCGCAGACGGACTCAATTTTTACGATACCTATCAGGTAACCAAACAGGCGGCGGAATTTGTACGTCGACTCAGAAAACCCGCGGTCATACATCTTAGAACGGTGCGTCTTTACGGCCATGCGGGTGCAGATTTAGCCACGTCTTATTTGCCAAAATCTGAAGTGGAGGCCGATGAAGCCAACGACCCATTACTTCATTCGGCGCGTCTTCTCGTGGAGAACCAGGCGTTGACCAGTGCTGATGCGCTAAAGATCTATGATGAAACAGAAGCGCGTTTACAGCGAATACGGACCCATGTGTCAATCAGACCTCACCTCAGCTGTGCAGCTGAGGTCATGCACAGTTTGATTCCACCAAAACGCAACTGCCAGACCATCAAAGCAAAAACCGCCGATGAAAGATCCACCGCGTTCGGCAATGACTGGCGCAGCATTGATCAACCCCAACCTATGGCCCGACTGATCAACTTCGCGCTAACGGACCTCATGTTGCAGCACCAAGAAATCACCTTGATGGGTGAAGATGTGGGGCGAAAAGGCGGCGTGTATGGCGTCACCCAAAAATTGTCTCATCGATTCGGGTCGGGCCGCATCATCGATACTCTGTTAGATGAACAGTCTATTCTCGGACTGGCCATCGGAATGGGTCAGAACGGTTTTCTACCCATTCCTGAAATTCAGTTCCTAGCCTATTTACACAACGCGGAAGATCAGCTTCGTGGGGAAGCAGCAACGCTGCCGTTTTTTTCCAACGGACAGTTTGCCAACCCCATGGTGATTCGAATTGCCGGATTGGGCTATCAAAAAGGCTTTGGCGGTCACTTCCACAACGACAATTCTTTGGCGGTGCTGCGAGACATCCCGGGGCTGGTCATCGCCTGCCCATCAAACGGGATAGATGCGGCTAAGATGTTAAGGGAGTGTGTGCGACTGGCTAGAGAAGAACAGCGGGTGGTGGTTTTCCTAGAGCCAATCGCACTTTACTCAGCAAGAGACTTGCACGAGGAGAAGGACGGACAATGGATGGGCGTATACCCCGAGCCAAACGAAACTTTACGATTGGGTGAGGTGGGTGTTCATGGTGACGGTGAGCTGGCAATTATCAGCTATGCCAATGGTTACTACTTGTCTCGTCAAGCTCAGACTAATCTCTTACAACAAGGCATCAACACAAAGCTGATTGATCTACGTTGGCTGGCACCGTTACCTGTGGAAAACCTGTTGGACTCTCTAAGAGGGTGTGATCAGGTACTCATTGTGGATGAATGCCGCCGGACCGGTAGTCAATCGGAAGCGATCATGTCTTTGTTATACGAACAGGGGCTTCGAAGCCTGGCTCGGGTCACTGCCGAGGACAGCTTTATCGCCACGGGGCCCGCCTATGCCGCGCCCTTGCCATCTGTAGAGAAAATTATAGACGCGGCTCACCGTCTTTGTGGGGATGGATTGTGACGCGAACAGCGGTCGTAATTTGTCCAGGACGGGGAACTTACAATAAGGATGAACTTGGTTATCTAGGACGACACCACAGTGACAAAGCAACGCTTTTTCAGGCCTTTGACGCCATTCGATCCGAAAACCAACAGGAATCCATCATCGCACTAGATGGTGCCGACCGATTTTCTCTACAAAAACACACTCGAGGGGATATAGCGTCTCCTTTAATCTATGCAGCGTCCGTGGCCGATACCAGCACCCTATCCGATGACATTGAGATTGTTGCCGTTACCGGCAACTCGATGGGTTGGTACATCGCCCTAGCAGCGGGCGGTGCCGCAGAAAAAACCGACGGTTTTCGCATCGTCAATACCATGGGTGATCTGATGCAACAACAGTTGATCGGCGGCCAGATCATTTATCCGTTTGTTGATGACGCATGGGCTCCTATTGCCGGCAAAAAGAAAGCGTTGCTGGAATGCGTTGATGAAATCAACAACCACTCCGACCATAGCCTTGCCTTATCCATAGACCTTGGTGGCATGCTGGTCATTGCGGGCAATGAAGCTGGACTAAAAGCCTTTGAGAAAAGCGTACCGCAATTGCAGAATCGATTTCCCATGCGGCTACCCAACCACGCTGCATTCCATACTGAGTTACAAACACCCGTGGCGAAACTGGGGCAAGGATTGCTGCCTGTGACCCTATTTTCCCAACCAAAGTACCCGCTTATCGATGGCCGTGGTCATGTTTGGTGGCCCAACGCCACCGACGTGGAGTCGCTACGAAACTACACCCTTGACCATCAAGTCCGAAAAACGTATGGATTTAGCCAAGCCATCCAAACGGCAGCACGGGAATTCGCGCCAGATTTGTTCATCGTCACGGGTCCCGGCACCACACTGGGAGGTGCTGTTGCCCAGTCCTTACTGCTTATCGACTGGCAAAACATGAAGACCAAGCAAGACTTTCAGACAAGACAACAGCAAGATCCGTTTCTTATCTCCATGGGCATCCCGGAACAGCGAAGTCTCGTGACCTAAGGAGTCACAGTCAGCGATAGATGTCGCATAATCTCGATGGTCTCGAAACCCAAATCAAAGGGACCAGTACCAGAATCAGCAATATACTCAGGCTACCTCCACCACTGCGCCGCTCCTCCGACCAGTGCACCGTGGCACGACGGCCTTGCTTGATGTGTGTTCTAAAGTTCTCTAGTTCAACTTCGAGATGGGTAACCATCTGTTGGGTGGCTTTTGCAAAGGTCTCGGTTTCCAAATGTCGAGCATCTCGAGAAGCATCCACATAAGTTGCGTTTTGTTGACCCGCCGCTTGACCAGGTGCACGAATCAATAGTTGTCCGGTGGCCACATCGAACACCGCCGTATCTACCATTGTCTGAACCTCATGGGTATTCCCTTTAACCACCAAAGCGCCAACAATGGTCCAGTACAAAATACTGCTGTCTCGCTCGCCGGAAATGGCCAGCTGATCGTATGAAACCAACGCCATAACATCGACATTGTGCATACGCGCTACTTGCTGCATACCCAGCATTCCCTTAGCGGATCGCAAATAGACTTCCGGTATCAACTGAATATCGTCAACGAATGGCCGATCAGCGAATGCCCCTTTAACTTGTTGCATCAATTGGTTCTGCGTATTGGCTGACAGGCTGTAACGATTTGACGGCACAAAGGCGACCCCAACACGCACTGGCAACTCAAGAGCCGGCATTTCTTGATTACCTCTGGGCAATTCGCCACCGGGATATAAAAAGTCCACCAAACTACTGGACACAGAGTTGCGTTTAATTTCATTGTTGGCCCCGAGCCAAATCGAGCTACAACCCATTAACGAGATTGCGGCGGCTACACAAAACACAGTCCCAAGATACTTGTTCACCAAACTGCCTCCTGATGAAAGGATTGCAAACAAACTCTCTTGGGGAGACAAAACACGCAAGAA
>JBCCFQ010000053.1:0-11087 GCA_039029655.1 Pseudomonadota bacterium
CCTTTGTGCCCAGTTTCGGTAAATTGATCCACAGGACCGTTTAGAAAACGCGCCACGCTAGTGTCTGCAAGCACATCGGCAAAGGCCACCAAGCCTCCCGGCTTTAGAATTCGATTGCATTCGTCAAAGAATGATTGTTTATCCTTGAGATGATGCAGTCCTGCAAGACTACCTACCCGATCAAAACATGCTTTGTCACATGGTATGTTGTGGATAGGGGCTAGTAGTCGTTTGAATTTCTCTGGGATGGGCTGCGCAAATTGTCTAGAAGGTTCCACACAGGTAATTTGTCTCGGGCTTTCGACTAAATCCACCAACCCTTCCGCGAGGTATCCGCCGCCGGCAGGGGCATCACAGACTAGGTGATGTGACTGGATCTTGAGTAAGTCCACCAAATAGCGACGTTCTTGGTCGCGCGCATTGCGGTTTATTTCGGCGGCGTGATTGTAGAGATCGCCGCGACTGTCGAAGGTATCAACGTAGTCCGTTACGCTCATACATCAACTAGTAATAATACCCATACCCGTATCCGGAGGCAGATTCGCTTGAGCGATTGAGTACGGTTCCTAATACGTTGGTATCTTGTAGAAGATGAGTCGCTCGTTGGATTTCCTCTCGCTTGGTTTTACCCTCGGAAACCACCAGCATGATGGCATCAATGTAAGGAGAGAAGGCCAACATATCGTCAGTTACCAGCAGAGGAGGCGTATCGAACACGATGATTCTTGAAGGATCACTGGTGGTCAAATACTCCACAAGCTTTAGCATTTTGGGCGAAGACAATTGTTCAGACGAGTTATCAAAAGGATGATCGTTAGGAATAATATTCAACCGTTCAACCCCAGGGTCGACAACGATATCTTCAGGACTTGCTTTGCCCAGTAAGTAGTCACCTAGACCGCGTTTTGGTTTAAAACCGAAGTATCGATGGATACTAGGACGTCTTAGATCCAAGTCCACCAAAAACACGTTGTGGTTAACATTCTTGGCCAAGCTTATGGCGAGATTGATTGAAGTTGTTGTTTTGCCATCACCAGGCGCTGTGCTAGTGACAGCCAAACTGTTCCAGTTGTTGGCTCGCATACGTTGTAGTACACGGGTTCTTAGCATTTTGTAAGCGGACGTGATGCCTGGGTCTTGAACAGCGGTCAAAATCCGATTTTGCTGCAAGACTTGATTGTTAACTTCGACTCTTCGTGCTGGTTTGTAAACTTGATTGCTGCGAAGCTGGCTTACCTGTGCCCGGGACTTGGCTGCCTCTTGCGCCTGGACTGCTGGGCTAGACTTAGGCTGCTGCGGTTTTGGCGCAGGCTGAACCTCAGGAGGCGCTACCTTTTCGCTCCGTTTTGGTCTTGCTTGGTCCTTTTTCTTCGGACCTTCAGATTCTCTTTTTTGGCGCGCTTCATGTAGCGCTTTATCAATCCAACCCATGATGGTTACTCTACTACAACAGCTAGTTTTGGCCCGCCGCTTTTGGCAGCGGTTGACCAGTTATCTCAGTCTTATTGGAGAACTTTGGAATGATCGCCAAAGGCGGCATATCCAAAATCGCTACGATATCTTTACTGCCTCGGACCGTTGAGTCCATGGCTTCTGCAACAGCTGCACCACCGATGGCGCAGGTCAAAGCAAACAAAAACGCCAAAACTATAATGGCAGGCTTGTTTGGTTTGGCTGGCTGCAATGGAAAACCGGCTTCTTTTTGAAGTGTGTAGCGTTGACCCTTTTGCTCTTCCTCCAAGACCTTGCCAGTCTCGGCGCGGGCCAGCTTGTTTCTCATGTCGTTGTATTCCCGTTGCGCAACTTCGTAGTCTCGGGTTAGAGACTTGTATTCCCGTTCCACTTCCGGTGTGCGCTCAAGGCGACGTTCGTATTCGTCTAGTTTGATTTGGAGTTCTGTTTCTCGTGCTCTAAGTGCCACAATTTCGGAATTGGCGGCATTTCTTTGAGTCAGTAAACTGATATATACAGGATTATCCGGTGCCGTAGCCGGTCTTCGTACCGACGAACGCGGCAGTGCCGCCAATTGAGATTCGAGGTTTTGCACTTCGCGCTCTACCCGGCGTACGTCAGGATGATCGGACGAGTAGCGCTTTGTTAAATCTGCTAGCTCAGATCGCTTTGTGAACAGCGAGCTCTCTATTTCCTTTCGATTGATCACGCTGGTATCGCCACTTAAGGCAGCAATTTCCCGACGAAGCTTTTTGAGATCCGGATGATCGGGTCCATATCGAGCCGACATTTCCGCATAGCGCCGCTCCAGTATTTCCAACTGGGTATCAGCACCAAGGATCGCGTCTCCGGCGCTGTCATAAAGCGTGGAGTTGCGAGGTGTTTGAGCTAACTCTGCACTCAACAAGTTTCTGCGCTCGGTTTGGCCGCGAATGTTTTTTTGTACCGACTCTAGTTCTCGCTCAGCGCGCTCAAGCACTTGGAAGTTCAAATCTCTAAGTTCAGGCAAAGATCCTTCATTTCGTTCCTTGAAATCCGCCAGCTCACCTTCCATAGCGTCGATCTGAGTGCTCAGTTTGTTCACTTGTTGTTGAAAAAACTCGGCACTCTCCGTGGCCTCTTGAGTACGGCTACGATAATTCTCTTCCAGATATAATCTCGAGATGTGGTCTGCGACTCTTCGTGCCACCACCGGGCGTTCATGAAAATAAGAGACTTCAAAGCCAATGGTGTCGGACCAACGTCGGCGAGGGTCGTCTTCGTCACTCTGCAGTGTCTCCAACAAGAAGTTTTCCCGAACGGTTCGAACCAGATCTTCCATGGGTTCAACACTCTTTCGTTCCGGAAACAACTTAAGCTCGTCAATCATGGCCCGAATGTTTTCCTGGGTCATGACATTGCCGGTGGTGATTTCGATCTGTTGATCCACATCGAAAGTATTGGTGACTACGCCATCGATCAAATTGGTTTTGATGTCAGGGCGTTCCACCAAGAACTTTGCAGTGGACTTGTAAAGCACAGGTAAATTGAATGCGACGACAATACCGATGGCTGTGATCGAGAGTAATACACTCAAGATCAACCAACGCCGGCGTCTGAGCACGGCCAAATAGTCCTGTAATGATGCTGAATTATGCTCCATCGTTTCTTCTTCTTGTTAGTCGCTCAATCCAGTTGGGCGGTTTTATTTGGCATATTAGCTTGTGATGTTCCCATAAGCTTCTGTTTTCTCGTAGTTTTGTGACTTGGTTCACACTAATTCTAGCGGCTGGTGCCGCGTCTCAATCCAGTATAGCGGATGGTAACGGCCAGCTGATTCGAATCGGCGTTCCCAAGGCGCTCTTCATAGTCCTGGAATATGAAGGAATACTGCCCGTCTAAGGACACCTTCTCCGTCATGCGCCATACCAAGCCTGCATCCAGTCTGAAGTAGTCGCGGTTCACTGAAGTGACATTCTCATCCTGGGCTTCGTTGGTGAAGGCTCGGGCGATCAGACGTCCGGTCCACGTTTCCGTGAAGCGACGATTGATCTGCAATCGAAACTGGTCTCGTTGGGTCAAAAACCCGGCGCCACTGGGGTTCACTGTACGACTGATTTCCGCACGCCAATTTCCGGTCTCAAATCGACGTCTGAGTCCCAGAGTGAACAGTGCCGCCGTGTCATCATCGTCAACTGCGATGCCGTTTTCGATGAATTGGAAGTCACTGCTGATAAATCCAACCGATGCAGTACCCTGAAGCTGGTCGTCAAAGTCTCGAATAAGCGCGACCTGGCCCCCAAGACTGTCTGTCTCGTTATCCCGTTCCGGTGCCTCAAAAGCGCGACCAAACGCAGTAAATTGGACTTCGGTGCGTTCGGATAAGTTCCGGAATATGGTGGCTTCGATGCGAGCGTTTTCGTTGTCGACGAGACCCTGAGAGTCTTCGTCATAAGAGATGTCGGTGAAGCGCCCGGACAACCGAAAACCGGTCTTGTCGCCAAGGGTTGCCGAAAAACTGGGGGATACATTCCAACGGACTCGGGTGTTGGTGAAGTCCACAAGACCCGTGTCATCTTGTTGGGGATCGTCCAGGTCGGGGTCTTCAAACTCACCGCTGGCCAATTCACTGGTGAGAGTTGTCTCTTGAGCGTAATCGGCACCGATCTGAAAATTCATGGTTTCGGTGCGTTTTTGGCCAAACAGTTGTACAAAACCGTCTTCACTGTCGAAATCGCTATCGTCCCCTGTATAACGCACGATCCGTGCTCTGGGCGTTAAACGAAAGATGGAAGTAGGCGTTTCGGTACCTAGGGTGACCCGGGCATCCAACTCGTTGCCAAACGCAGAGTTTTCATTGTCACTGTTGGTGGCCAGAGTCTGGTTGTCGTTAAAACGACTTTGCAGACTTAACTGTGGAGTCCAATACCATTGAGCTGCTTGTGCTGGAATCGTGACTGCGAACAACAAGCCGGCTGTCCCCAAACTGATCCTTAAGCTGCTATTGATTTTATTTCTTGGCATAGCGTTTTTTCCGTGTTGGATTCTCGTTGTTTACGGCACAAGCACAACGTCGCCGCTTTGTAGCAAAATGTTCTGATCTAAGTTGCGGCCTTTGGCCACATCGTTGTAGCGGAATGGGAACGCGGTTTGCTCACCATTGATGCGCCGCAGGATCACGATGTCGTTGAGAGCTGCAAAAGTGGTGGCGCCACCGGCCATACTGAGAGCCTGGACAACGTCCACCCGGGGGTTCATTACAAATGCACCCGCATTTTTAACTTGCCCAATCACATAAATCTTGTTGCCCAAAATCTGTTTGATGGTGACCGTTACCACCAGGTCGGGAATAAACCGACTGAGTTTTGCCACCAGGTCTTGACGAATCTGTTCTACGCTTTTGCCTCGGGCTTGAATTTCTCCAGCCAATGGAAAAGTAATACCGCCGTCAGGACGAACCAAGACTTCCTGTTGCAAATCTTCTTCTTTCCATACAGAGATCACCAAGACGTCACCGGGTTGAACCAAGTAGCTCTCGGTGTCTTGTGCGTTTGCGATTGTGGGCAATGCAAAAAACAACATTCCCAGCATGCTCAGGGTCATGCGAAGGTTTAACATGAAGAAGTCCTTCTAGTTTATTTATCTTATTCCTATTTTATCGTTATACACGAGCTCAGTTCAGTATATTCTGTGCCCGTGGCTTTTAGGACCAGGTGTACCATAATCTTTTATTTCTAGGGATCCTGTGCATCAGTTCTCAGTTTTTGCCATATGTTTTTGTTAAGGTTCTGACCTCGAGGACGATTTTTACAATAAATACAATGACTTCGCTTCCTACAGAAGATTTACTCGGTTTTAACGTTGTGACCAAAGACGCAGGGCAGTGCGTGGCCCAGGTGATGGCCTGGCTCAATGCCGGGGAGCGGAATAAGTATTTCGCCTGTGCAAATCCTCACGCTTTGGAGGTGGCGGCCAACGATCAGGCTGTGACCGCCGCACTACGGGATGCGGATCTACTGACCCCGGACGGCGTTGGCGTTCTCATTGCCAGTCGACTGAAGCGGGGCAAGATCCGCGATCGAGTCACCGGGTCCTCCATGTTTTATGGGGTGATGCGCGCCTTAAACGATCGGGGCGGCGGCAGCGTTTTCTTTTTGGGGTCCTCGGATGAACACCTAGTGGAAATTCAGCAGAAATGCGCTGAGGATTACCCCAATATTCGGGTCGCCGGGGTGTATTCACCGCCTTTCAAGCCCGAGTTTTCAGAAGCCGACAACCAAGCCATGATTGACGCGGTGAATGCCGCCAAGCCTGATGTGCTTTGGGTAGGCATGACGGCGCCGAAACAGGAGCTTTGGATTTCCCAAAATCGGCACCGCATGGATGTGGGTTTTTTTGGTGCGGTGGGGGCCGTGTTCGACTTTTACACAGGCCGGGTTAAGCGTTCCCATCCGTTTTTTAGACGTATGGGGTTGGAGTGGTTACCAAGGTTGTTCCAACAACCAGGCCGGTTGTGGCGCAGAACCATTGTGTCTGCACCTAAGTTTTTATGGCGGGTCATGAACCATAGCCCCAGCTAGCTTTTGGCCCATTTGACGTGACAATTTCCTGGCCTGGGATCCCAAGGACCATTCGGACTGACTCCTGGCCGAATCGAGTTATGTCAAACCAACCTAAAATCCCGACACTAACTTCCTGACTTGGCTCGTGTTATGTCAAAAACCCAATGCCAATTATGTGATATTCATCACATTCAAAAAAAACTAAGTCTTTAGAATAGCGGCATGTGGTGGGATTCCACCTGTTGCAAGACAAATAACAACAACTGACAGGTCAAAAAACGATGTCACTGATATTGGCGCCCTTGGTGGCGGCCTTGATTACAGGGATATTGATCGGCTGGTTCAAACCCGCAGCGGTTCGAATCGGTTTGGTTGATAAACCGGGCTTAAAGAAACGACACAAAGGACACATTCCCGTCGTCGGCGGTATTGCGATTTTTGCCGGTTTTACCTTTAGCTTGTTGTTGCTACACACCTATCCCTTACGCGATTTGCGCGCCCTGATTGCTGGCAGTTTGTTGCTGTTGATCATTGGCGTTATTGACGATGTCTTACGCTTGCCAGTACTAACAAGATTTATGGCACAGATTGCAGCCGCTCTCATGATGGCTTTGTGGACCGGTGTGGTATTGCTAAGCCTTGGGGAGTTAATGGTTCCCGGTCAAGCAGTGACCCTAGGGATCTTGGCAATTCCATTCACCGTGTTCGCAGTAGTCGGTGTTATCAACGCTGCAAACATGTCCGATGGTATTGATGGTTTGCTCGGCACGCTGTCCTTTTTCGCCATCGCTGGTCTGTCTATTGCAGCTTTTGTTGCTGGGCGGACCTCAGAGCTAAGTTTGTTGTTGATTATGGCCGGATGCATGGTGGGCTATCTAGCATTCAACATGCGTACCCCCTGGCGTGACCGAGCCAGTGTATTCATGGGCGATGGTGGTACGATGTTTATCGGCTTCGTCTTAGCGTATTTCATGATTAAGCTTTCTCAAGGTGCCAATCCGGCTATCACGCCGGTGACAGCGCTTTGGTTGATTGCATTGCCGCTGTTCGATGCAGTAGGCATGATGATCAGACGCATTATGAAGGGGCGTTCCCCCTTTGACGGCGACTTGGAACATATGCATCACGTGTTGCTATGGGCCGGCTTTACCGTACCCCAATCAGTTTCGATTATGGGGGTCTTAGCCGCCACGTGCGTTGCCGTTGGTTTGGGTGGTATGTATCTAAACGTTCCCCAACCCCTAATGTTCGCATTCTTTTTGATGACGGGATTTGCCCATTTTGGCTTGACCATGCGTTCTTGGAAACTGCTCAAATTCTTCAATCGTTCCATTTGTCGACGTCGTGCGGCCAACGATCGACGTTCACCGGCGGATCGAAGACAAACGCCAGCGGGCGCGGATGCCTGGCCTTGGGCCGAGCGACGTGACGGAGTCGACAGACGCTACAATAGTCGCCGTGATAATCTGCCGGAACAGCTAGAAACCGGAGGCGATGACAACCAAAAGCAAGCATCCGGATAAATATTTGTAGGGAAAAAGAAATGAAAACGGCATTGGTATGTGGTGCGGGTGGCTTCATTGGGTCCCACCTAGTGAAGAGACTAAAGAGTGAAGGTTTTTGGGTGCGCGGTGCGGATCTAAAGTACCCTGAATTCGCCTCAACAGCAGCTGACGATTTCGTGATTGCCGATCTGCGAGATCCTGTCAACTGCAGTCTTTTGTTGGATCGAAAGTTTGACGAGGTTTATCAGTTGGCCGCAGACATGGGCGGTGCTGGTTTTGTGTTCACCGGTGATAACGACGCCGACATCATGCATAACTCTGCCATGATCAATCTCAACATGCTGCACGCGTGTCAGCAAAAAGGCATCAATCGAGTCTTTTATTCGTCATCTGCATGCATGTATCCAGAGCACAATCAAATGGATCCTGACAACCCCATGACAGCCGAGGATTCTGCGTATCCAGCGAATCCTGATAGCGAGTATGGCTGGGAGAAGTTGTTTAGCGAGCGTTTGTATTTGGCCTTTGGTCGCAACTATGGAATGGACGTGCGTTGTGCTCGTTATCACAACATTTTTGGTCCGGAAGGTACATGGGATGGAGGGCGAGAAAAAGCGCCCGCAGCTTTGTGCCGAAAGGTTGCAGCCGCGGCAGAGGGTGGTGAAATTGAGATTTGGGGTGACGGTACACAAACTAGATCATTTCTCTATGTGGATGAGTGCGTCGAGGGGACGATTCGCTTAATGCGCTCCGACTGGACTGGTCCGGTCAACATTGGTTCCGAAGAGATGGTGAGCATTAATGATCTTGCGAAGATGATTATGGATATCGCCGGTAAATCACTGACGTTGAATCACATCGAAGGTCCATTGGGTGTTCGTGGTCGAAACTCGGATAACCGATTAATCAAAGAGAAGCTTGGCTGGGAGCCACAGTTCTCCTTGCGGCAGGGCTTGGAGCAAACCTATCCCTGGATAGTTCAGCAATTGGCAGAGCGTCAAGATGACGATTCGTCAGATCGTTCCCCGTTGGTTGCATCTAGCTAAACTAGCAAGTAATTAGAGTGTTTAATGGGCCCGCTCTTGCGGGCCTGTGTTTTTGCGCCGCAAATACTCTGGGTTTGTCTAGGTCAAACTGTCAGCTAAGTTTACACAAAGGTTGATGGATGTATCATAAGTCATTGAATTATAAGGTTTGGCATGATACATGCATAACTTCTTTGTGCAGTAATATAATAAAAACAGTTTTAGGACAAGACTTATGAAAAAGATATTTGCGGTTTTGGTATTTGCCTTAGGATCAACATCGGTGTTTGCCACGCCGATTGGCGACACGGTTCGGTGGCAGACAGGTCATACGGCTTCTAGCGCTCTCGACACCGACTCTACGGCTATCGTTGGTGCTGGCATAGAGTTTCCTCTCTTTGGTGGTGCCCTCACTCTAGACGTCGATGCGCTCGGATTCACCATGTCGGTGAACGGAGCCTTCGGAGGTGGTTGGGTTCCTGGTGGAGACGGTGGTAGTGCATTGTTTCGCTTGAGCGATATCGACTGGGTTGATACCCCCGGACGGATCATCGATATTGTTTATCGACATAGCTTCGGTAGTTTGTTCCAAGGCATTAGCTTTACAGACAACTCGATCAGCTGGCGTATTGCAGAGGGCCCATTGGACAACAACAGATTACGCGTAAACTGGGAAGTGGCTCATGTGCCAGAGCCCAGTACCCTCGCGCTGTTGGGTTTGGGGCTTTTGGCATTTGCGTTAAGAAAACGCGCCTGAGTTAACCTTAACGTTTTCTAGTTGAAACCCACGCCTTCTGGCGTGGGTTTTTTTTTGAAAAATTTCTAACTAATGGTCTTCGACGCGACATTTGAATAGTCGCTTTCGGCACCATCCACATCGTAGGCGGTGGTGACGAAGTAGTAGATGCCAGGCGGCAATCCCTCTACAGCAAAACTAGTTAGGGATGGGTTTGGAATGTCGATAACGCGGCTGTACTGATTTGGATTTTCACCGTAATAAATTTTGAATCCTGACAAGTCATTTAGCGGTGTGCCATCAGCATTGGTGGTGGGGCGTGTCCAGGAAACAACCGCTACACCGTTTCCACGGTGGGTGACAGAAATGTCAAAGGGCTCTAGCTTCGCGGCGGAGTCACCGTTGTGGACGATGATTTCGATATGCTCCCAAGTGCCGATATGCTCAGGCCTCGGTGTACCTTCCAATGTACCGGTGGCTGAGTCAAAGGTAGCCCACTCGGGTTGGTTCTCGATACTGAATTCTAGTGCTTGAGTGGTGTCCACCGAATCAACACTTGGTACAAACCGGTATAGAAAACTCTGAGGGATCTCGGTGGTGGGAAAGCCCTCAATCTGGACTCCATCTTTGCGACTGAATTCGTCTCCAACATCACCACTATCGCCGCCTAATGGGCAACCTGCGAGAAGGCTTGAAAACATCAAAACAAGAACTGCACGTACACGACCCATCTTCATTATGTTAAACCTCATGGCACCTTCTTAAGGTGAACGAACACAACGAAACAGGGCGCGATTTGGCGCTCTCTTTCGAATTGGTAGCCCCGCTGCCGTTGAGTAATACCCATTAGGCCGGTGGCTTTGCGTCCGCGCCTTTCGGTGCGTTTGCCATTGTCAATACGAAAATACGACCGAATCAAAACATCGGTTAGCCGAAGTTAAGCCATTGAACTTTCTAGGGAATTAGGGTGCAGTCTGTGCAACCCCGCTGTCACTTAACCCTGAAGGACCGGTGGCTTTGCGTCCCCGCCTTACGACGGGTTTGCCTTTGAAACAGTAGCCATAACTATGCTCAAAAATTGGCCACAATGCAAGGTCGAGTATCACTCATGGTCACTTAATCGGACATCGCCCAGATACACTCTCAGTGGCTTTTCAACTTTGGAGGCAAACCACATGATGTCCTTGATCGCTGACATATCCATGTCTCTGCCGACGGGGGCTTCCTTAATGGTCGTCAGAGGGATACTCACTGCATTGTGCCCGGGCATTAGCCAAAAGCGATGGTTGAGACGGTCTTCTTGTGAATAGTTGTGATGAACATCGTCGACACGAAAAGTCATGCGAATACGTTCTGACTCCGCATTGTACATTTCGAATTTGATGTGGGAGTAGCCGCGCCAATCAGGATAGATTTCTTGAAACTTAAATACCGGCCAGCGTCCTTTCCTGTAGGTTATTGATCCGACGATACCGTCAGCAGATTTCTGCGTCCAAGCAGGCGGAGGTGATGTGCGTTCAATTGATGCGTCATTGGTGAAGAAAAAATTGGCTTCCCACTTGGATTCAAAATTGACAAGAGCTGGCACGTTTTTGTTTCGAACGTCATAGGCTGCTGCCCAAGAAAACGGCTTGTAAAACGCGGCCGTCACCAAACAAACGCCTGTCAATCCCAAAAGGACCCGCAGGAAAGGGGTGAACTTTCCCGCAATAGCCAGGGCAAGTAAAGTACCAGCGCCTATGCCAACGAAATCAATCAAGAGGTCTTGTAAAGTTGCAGCTCGATTGGCCAAGAATTGTTGCAGGAATTCGGATAATCCCGCGAGCAA
>JBCCFQ010000054.1:0-11023 GCA_039029655.1 Pseudomonadota bacterium
CCCATATCGCAATCTCGACCGGCGAGTATGGCGGCGCCTCTTTTGTAGAGTCGCTTGTTCAGGTCATCGCAATTCAGACCTTCGGGTAATTGCATCCAATGATAAAACCCACCGTTGCCGGTAAACACCTTTAGGCCCATTTTTTCAAAGGCCTCACCGTAGCGTTTTCTTTGCCAATTGTAATGGGCCTCAATGGCTTTTCGTTGCCGGGCTACTCGCTCCGGCTTGAACAATTCCACCGCGTACAGTTGGCTGGGGTGAGACACACCACCCATGCCAAAGGAGCTGAAGTTGGATAGCGTCTCTACATTTTTTTTGGAAGCGATGACCCAACCGATACGGATACCGGGACACTGTAGACCCTTGGTGCAGGCGCCCGACAAAAAGATGTTGGAGTTATCCAGGTCATTGACATACTGCAAACCGCTCACCGACGGTGAGTGATACATTTCATAGGCTTCGTCCAACAAAATACCGTTTTGACTATCTTCTGCCATTGCCATGAGTTTCTTCAACTCATCGCCGGCCCGAGCATGACCTGTGGGGTTGCTGGGGTTTGAAATGACCGGGAAGAGTTTGGTTTTGTGGTTTAATCCACTGCGGTCGTAGTATTCGGCATTGCTGGGATGAAAGTTGTTCTCCGGGGTCATTGTGACCGTTTTCCAATCGGTGTTGGTTTGGGTGAGGATGTCCAAATAAGCTGGCCATTCCACGTTTCCAATTCGGACTTGGATGTCTTTTTTAAGAAAGGAGAGCACCGTGAAAATCCCGGGACGACCCCCAGCAAAAATCATCACATTGTCTGGAGTGATATTCGAACCATAATAGGTGTTGTAGTAGTCAACAATGGTTTCCCTCAGCAGTGGGTGCCCCCAGGCTTTGGGATAAAACCGGTCTTCCCAGGTGACGTTCATCGATGCGGGTAATTCTGGACCGTCGAATTTCTCTAATCGAGTGGTTAGCGGAAACCCTTGTGACCAGGGGTGTGTGCCCTCAGTGCCCATGAACCGACCAAAGGCGTCATGGAACGCATAAAGGGTTTCATAAATCCCCATTGGCGGGACGTCGTCTAGCAGAAAAGATTGATTTTCCATCCGGGTAAAATCGCCTGGTTGCCGAATCCGCCGGCAAGAATAACCGATGTATCCGTCAGAATCATGGTGATTTTTCAAATTGCAATTGCTCACCGTCATTCGAAGCATCCTTATAAAGGAGTCGACTCGTCGCAAAGTCGTCGTCGTGACGTTGAGATCCTGTGTGAGAGGGATATTTTGAGTAATCCGCAGAGGGTACCGTTAGATCGTTCAGGGTGAAGCAATGACTAGCATCAGCAGATGTGTACAAAAGTGGAGTGTGTTTGTTGGATTTTTCTTGGTGGCTATTACTTCGTGGGCTAAGGAGGGAGACCAGCTCCATTCATATCAACAGGCGCTGAAAATAGTTCAAGACGCCCTGGAGAATCATGGTGGTATAGAGCGTCTCCGAGAATCCGGTGTCACCATAGAGCTCCAAGGAACGTTTGATCTTGCCGCTCGTTTCCAGGGTCGCAGCGCTTCGAAACCGGAACCAACACCCATCAAAGAATGGATTGCGATGGACTTGGTGGGAAACAACCTTGCCTATGATATTGACTGGTTCAACTATTTTTCCTCAAACCAGAAACTGCGCGAGATCTACGACTCTGAAGGGCGACTCCTTTTTTTGGATCACAGAACCAAAGTGGGTGGCTATTTGCCACGAGAGACCGTGGTGGATGCGCAGCTGCGCTTGGCGAGAGTGCTGCCCAATTTGCTGCTGGCGGATGCTCTCAAGCAGCGGAAGTCACTGCGGAACATAGGGGAGTCCCGGGAGAAGCATCGATCTTTCCATCGAGTGTCCTACTCAACAACTGCTGGGAACGTACTGACCTTGTGGATTGATAAAAGATACGACCTGTTGTCAAAGGCTTCCGCAATCATCGATATGCCGCTGCTGGGGGATGCACAGATAGAGTGGTATTGGGATGAATACAACAGTAGCGAAGATCTTCGTCTGCCAAATCGTTATCAAGTGTATTTGTCCGGCACGCTCATGAAAAATGTGGCTATGTCCGTCGGCTTGGGAACTAAGGCCGAAGATTTTCTGCCGCCAGACGATTACTCGGTGTTTCCTCCGCCGGAGAGTCTGTCACCGCTGTCCGACTATATCCCCTACGGTGCTCGTGAACCTGTGGTAGACACGCTTTCGGCGGGTGTATACATGGTGCGAGACCTGCGCTCTGGTTTTAGGCTTCTGTTTGTAGAGTTCGAGGAGTTCGCCCTGGCTGTAGACGCGCCTTCCGGGTGGTATGAGATGCAACAAATTCCACCTATGAATTGGTCCTACGGAGACGGCACAAGTGATTTGGGAGAAAAGTATCTTCGGGCGATCAAAGCCACGATACCAGACAAGCCTCTCAAGTACCTGGTACTGACCCACCATCACAGCGATCACATTGGTGGCCTTCGACCATTCCTGTCGAAAAATGTAGAGATTCTAGCCGGAGAAAACGCTGCGAAGCTGGCACGACAAGCGTCCAAAGCCTCACATAGTCTGGATGCTAGTGACAACTATGGGTCTGATCACAAACCCAACATCACTATAGTCAAGGGGCTTCAAATCATCAAAGATCGAACTATGGCAGTACAGTTGATCGAGTTGCCCGACGGTAATCCGAAAGCCGACAACTATTTGATGGTTTATTTGCCTAAGCAAAAGCTACTGTACTCAACGGCGTTTATTTATCCCGTTCCGGAATCGGCTTTCCCGCCACCCGAATCCATTAACCTTTCGGTGTACTTTGTTCAATGGTTGGATCGGTCCGGCCTGGACGTTGAGCAAATCTATAACGTTCATGCTGGTGGATTGGTTGAGGAGTGGCAGCTGGAGAAGCTGCGCCACCTCGCGACTGAACTCTAACAGTTTGAACTCCTGCTAAATGCTTTGCTTGATATCATCCATTGATGATGGTCATTCCCCGTTCGTCATACCGATTGCCCATCACACGATCAGCAAGCTGATCCAAAATGGTTTGCTCCTGCTGACTTAACTCAATGTCGTAGGCGCCAAGATTGGTAGTTAGGTTTTCCAATTTCGTCGTGCCTGGAATAGCCATAACGTGTTCCCCACGTCCAAGTACCCACGCTAAGGCGACCTGGGCTGCTTTACAAGAACGCGCCTTGGCAATGGCCTCGATTTCGTCAACCAAAGCGACATTCGCCTGATATGCATCACCCTGAAAACGTGGTGTGGTTACTCGAAAGTCTTCCTCACCCAGTGACTCGTTTTTGAAGCGCCCTGATAGCATGCCTCTACCTAGGGGCGAGTAAGCGACCAGCGTTGCACCAACCTCTTGGCAGGCAGGGATCACTGATTCCTCGATATCCCTTGTAAATATTGAGTACTCAGACTGCACGGCGGCGATTGGATGAATCTTTGCGGCGCGTCTAATGGTGTCTCCGGAGGCTTCTGACAATCCGATTGCGCCCACTCTGCCTTCGGTCACCAGTTCCGCCATGGCGCTGACGGTTTCTTCGATGGGTGTAATTGGATCTACTCGATGCAGATAATAGAGATCAACGAAGTCTGTTTTTAGACGGCTTAACGAGCCCTCGATTGCACGTCGGCAGTTCTCACGCGAACCATCCAGCCCGGTTAACTCTCCGGTGACCGGATTACGAACAGGTCCAAATTTGGTAGCGATGAAAGCCTGATCTCGACGATCGTGGAATGCTTCTCCCAACAGAATCTCATTGGTGCTACCGACACCATACAACTCCGCTGTATCGAAGTGTTTTACGCCCATTTCAATGGCTTGGTGTAATAGCGATATGGCTGTGGCCCGTTCCGTGGCGGGTCCATAGAACTCAGACAACCCCATGCAACCTAGACCGATACTCGGAAGATCGACTGTTGTGTTGCCTAATTTTCTGTGTTTCATAATAGTCTCCTTGTGCCAATCCCATCAGCGACGGTATGGTAAATCCAGCCAGTGGTCGGATGCGTGCCGATTCCTCTAAACATCATGCCTAATTGTCTAAACTCCAGGCAAAGGGCGTGACGCTGATGTCAGGGCTGAAGTAGATTTAGTATATGAGTTTGATTCACCAATACGTTGAGAGAGTTGCGGCCTG
This sequence comes from Pseudomonadota bacterium, assembly GCA_039029655.1. Classification (GTDB taxonomy): domain Bacteria; phylum Pseudomonadota; class Gammaproteobacteria; order Steroidobacterales; family JBCCFQ01; genus JBCCFQ01. The sequence continues at coordinate 4,152 of JBCCFQ010000054.1, forward strand.
GGTGTCCGCTGTTCTACGCCACGAGCGCAGTGACTCCTTTAGTCCCTTAGAAGGGATTGTGGTTTTGAGACGTACCTGCGATAGCCCCATTGAAGTCGCGCTATACAAGCCAGCTTTTTGCCTGGTTCTCCAGGGAAGAAAAGAGGTCATGGTTGGAGATCGCGTCACCAGTTTTGGTCCCGGAGAGTCTCTAATTGTCAGCCATGAACTCCCGGTAACATCCAGAATCATCGATGCCAGCCCCACCAGTCCTTACCTTGCTCTGGTGCTAAGTCTGGACATTGCGATGCTGCGGGGAATGTCTCAAGCCCTGCCAGTTTCGGGTGTGGCGTCCAAGGTTGATCCTCGCGCTCTTGCTGTGCATTCGGTGGACCAGGATCTGATGGACGCTGTCGAGCGTTACTTATTGCTGTCGAAGAAGCCACAAGACCGCGACGTGTTGGCTCCCTTGGTATCAAAAGAGATCCACTATCGCCTACTGACCGCGCCACACGGCGCCATGCTTCGGCAGCTTATGAGGCAAGACAGTCGGGCACGGCATATAGCACAAGCCATATCCAATATCCGTCGCGATTTCAAAGCCACACTTATAGTCAGTGATCTTGCGAAAGGCGTTGGGATGAGCACGTCGGCGTTTCACACTCATTTCAAGGACGTGACGGAAACGACGCCGTTGCAATATCAAAAAGAGCTGCGTCTGCTGGAGGCTAAGCGACTCATCTATGAGGAACGACTGTCGGTTTCTGCTGCCGCGTTCGAAGTGGGATACGGCAGCGCTACTCAGTTTAGTCGGGAGTACTCAAGAAAATTTGGCGTGCCGCCCAGTGAGGATAGGATCAACACACCCACATAACGAGGTTCAACTCCGTTAGCAGCTTTGCAGGTTGTGTGAATAGGATGAATTAAAGCACAGACAAGAGAAGCCGAGAAAAGGAGACAGATATCATTGCAGAAATATCTAGAATATACTTTAATAAAAATCAATAAACTATTGTAATATAGATAATAAATGGACATGACATGTTGTATGTAATTGGAATGCGAGGAAAAGTCGTGGGCGGTTCTCGCCGATTGTCGATCTTGTGGGTTGTCATGGCGTTTCTCACTACGGCATGTGACTCCGGTAGCATCGCACCTCCTTCCTTGGAGTTCCTTGAACCACCTACATTGGTTGCCTCGCCGCCTGCTCCGTTGGTGGGACGAATAGAAGTCAAAAGTTCCATTGCGACTCGCGTTCGAATCGACTTATCCGATGGGCTTGGGCACAACTTTACGGTTACCACTCGTGACTTTTTCACGGATCGAGTCGTGTCTGTGCGAGGTTTAAAAGCCAATCGCACCTATAACGCGTCGGTGACCCTATTGGACGGTTTGGGTCGGGAACAATCTGCGTCGGCGCTCACTATCATCACCGACCCGCTGCCCAACGATTTTCCAACCATCACCCTAAATAGCAGCGATCCCTCCCAAATGGAGCCAGGGTTAACACTGCTGGATGCAACTCGTCACAACCGCACGACCGGCTACATGATTATGGTGGACGCACAGGGTGATGTGGTTTGGTATTTGAAGAGTGATGATTCTCAGACGGCCACTGACTTCTTACCCTCTGAAGCGCTGTTCTTGCGCATGCTGTTTAATGAGCAAGTCATAGACAAGATCGACTTTGATGGCAATGTGGCGGCCGCTTGGCATGCCCAAGATTCCTCCGATGGTAGAGTAGGCAGCATTGCCGTGTCCGGGGCTGACTTCCATCATGATGCGGTGATTTTGCCCAACGGAAACATACTGACAAGCACTCGCGAATCCATTGAGCAAGTCAATGACTTTCCCATAGATGAAAATGACTCAAGTCAGACTGGTACAGTCACCATTCGGGAAGAGCCTGTCATTGAATTTGCTGCGGACGGCGAAGTGGTGGGCAAATGGGACTTTCTAGACATTCTAAAACCCACCCGTATTGCCTATGACGCAACACGGGGGCAACCCAATGCCACGGACTGGGTGCATCTAAACGCCATATGGTATGACGAAGTGGACGATGCAATCCTAGCTTCCTTACGTCATCAAGACGCTGTGGTGAAGTTTTCTCGGGCCACGGGCGAGTTAATTTGGATTATGGGCCCCCACGCTAACTGGGAAGGTTTTGAACAGTATTTGCTAACGCCGCCACCCGGTGAAGTGTTTGAATGGCAGTATCATCAGCACGCGCCAATGATTACACCCGCCGGAACCATCTTGTTATTCGACAACGGTAATCGAAAAGCAAGCCCGTTTACCGGGGAAGTCCCGTTGGGGCCGGAGTTTAACTATAGTCGTGCCGTGGAATACCGTGTGGATGAAGTCAACATGACCATCTCCCAGGTATGGGAGTATGGATCATCTGAGGGTTTGTATACGCCCTTTATTGGTGACGCAGATTGGATGTCGGAGACCGGTAACGTGCTTATCACTTTTGGTGGATTTTGTAACCTAAACGGGATGCCTTCGGAGAATCTGGGTCAGTGTCGTACCAGCGGGCGAATCATTGAAACAACCTATGACACAAAGACCCGGGTGTTTGATCTCTCGGTGGAAGACCCCGATACCACTACCACTGGCTACCGTGTTTATCGCAGTGAGCGGGTCGGGAGTCTCTATCCGGATGGCTCTGCCCAGGTCACCCAGTGACCTAAATCCCCCAACCAAAGGCTATAAAAATGCCCTAAGTTCCTAGGCGCAGGTCCATCCCTTGGTAGAAATATACTTATTGTATACACTATGTGGACGTATTTATTGACCAGGTAGAGTCGGTAAGAATGTCAGCCAAGATCGACCAGCGGTTGCAGAGCGAAACCATTCCTTTCCAGGAAATACCCATTGTCGATATCAGCACTGTGGTTGATGGTAGTGATCTCCACAGCGTCGCGCGCCAAATAGGCCGAAGCTGCGAAAAAGTTGGATTTGTTTACCTTAAGAATCACGGTGTTTCCAAAAAACTGATCGGGGAAATGTACGACATGTCCCGACAGTTCTTTGCTTTGCCCCAGCATGCCAAAGACGCGATACACATTGCTCGGTCTGGGCCAACTTTGCGGGGTTACATTCCGGAGTACGGCGAAAATGTAGATCCGGACAACACTCGGGATTACAAGGAGGTTTTTGATTACGGCAAGCACGAAACAGAGGTATCGCCGTTTCGTGGTCCCAACCCGATGCCGGAGTGTCTACCTCAGGCGAAAGTGGTGTTCGAGCAGTACCACAGCGAAATGGTTAGGCTTGCGCGAAAGTTGATAAGCGTTATCGCACTCGGTTTGAAACTACCTGCCGACTATTTCGACCACAAGCTCAATAATCCCATCAGCATTCAACGTGTCCTACACTATCCACCCCAGTATGGTGAGATCACCCAAGAAGAGATTGGTGCTGGTGCCCATACTGACTATGGTTTTTTGACCATACTTGCGCAAGACGACATCGGTGGGCTTCAAGTTCAAAACAGCGCCGGCGATTGGGTGAGTGTGCCCCCCATTGAGGATACTTTTGTTTTTAATATAGGCGACTTTCTCGAGACCTTTACCAACGGTCGATACCGATCAACTTTACACAGGGTGGTCAATACCGCAGGACGAGATCGTTACTCAATCGCATTCTTTATGGACTTAGATTTTGACGCGGTGGTTGAACCTGTGCCGACGGTTCGTCATTCGGATGGTGTTGATGATTATCCCGCTTATGTTTGCGGGGAGCATAAATATAAACGTTTTCTGGACAGCTACGAACACTTGAAAGAACTTGTGTAGTCCCATGTGACCATCCCTAAAGAGGTACAATATCGTTAGTTGTTGCGGTGTACCTTGGGATTGCTTATGACGCGCTACCTTAAGATTAACTTGTGTTTCGTCTTAATTCTTGCTGCTTGCAGCTCGTCGGTGGATATCAGTAACCCTGTGATCCGGGAAGTCTGGATTCCCATGAAAGACGGTGTCCGCCTTGCGGGGGACCTCTTCATGCCAACAGGAGCACAAGAGGGAGTACGGTACCCCGTGCTCCTAGAATATCTGCCATATCGCAAAGATGAATCCAGGGCGCGGAATTATTCTCTGTATAGTTATTTTCTCGACCGTGGTTACGCTGTTGCTCGCGTGGATATACGCGGTACCGGCAACAGTGAAGGCGTAACGATTCCCTATGAGTATTCCGACATCGAGCTCGATGATGGGGAAGTAGTCATTGACTGGCTCGCCAAACAGGACTGGTCTACAGGTTCCGTAGGCATGTTTGGAATTTCTTGGGGTGGTTTCAATGCCATTCAAATGGCCCTGCGAAATCCACCGGCATTAAAAGCTTTTGTGGCAGTCATGGCCACTGAATACCTTTATCTAGAAGATGTGCATTACATGGATGGCATCATTCACATCGACTCATGGATGATGTCTCACGATTTATATAACGCCATGCCTGGGGCGCCGGACTTCATTCTTGATGAAGCATGGGAGAAGAACCGCTTTAACCAAAAACCCTCCGTTTACGCCTACATGGAACAACAACGAGATGGCCCGTTCTGGGACCGGGCATCAGCACGGGGGCAATACGACAAAATCAAGATTCCCGGGTTTCACATAGGTGGATGGTATGACGGATACCGAAATAGTTTGCCTAGGATGATTGAGCATGTGGAGGCGCCCGTGAAGGCCATGATAGGGCCATGGGATCACTACTTTCCACACAACGCTTGGCCTGAACCCCAAGTTGAATGGCGTCACGATGCCACGCGCTGGTTTGATGAGTTTCTGAAGGGAACCGATACAGGAATTCTTGAAGAGCCGCGGTTTGCGGTCTACGTGCGAAACTACTATCCGCCCAACCCTGATTTAAAAACCATCCCAGGTGAATGGCGTTGGGAGGCGGGTTGGCCTTTAGAGAGAAGTGATGATCAAGTCTGGTATTTACAACCGGATCACGCTTTGACAACAGATGCGGCGGAAAACGACACTCACTCGCTTCAATACAAACCAAGCTCTGGACTAGAAGGTGGTGGACCCACCATGTGGTGGGGCAGCGTTACGCCGGATCAGCAACCCATGGATGACGATAGCTTGGTGTATGACTCAAAACCCTTAACAAAAAGGCTGGAGATCTTGGGGCGTCCGACGGCAACGCTGCCCGTCTCTGTCGATGCGACTCGAGCCAATTGGGTTGTTCGAGTTTCCGATGTTGCGCCTGACGGTAGTGTGACTCAAGTGGCAGGGGCTGCCTTCAATGGAAGCCATCGACATTCCGCCAGAGCGCCACAAGAGATCACGCCCGACGAACCTTTTACACTGGATATCCAGTTACATTTCACAAGTTGGGTGTTTGAGGAGGGCCATAAGATTCGCGTTGCCGTTTCCAATGGTATGTGGCCCATGCTGTGGCCGACAACGATGCCATTAACTTCAACCCTTGAGATAGGCGGTCCCCAAGGCGCTCAAATTTCCATGCCCGTTTTGGCACAGAACCAAAAAACAAGTAGCCCAATTTTTGCTAAGCCAGCGCCCAGTCCAACGCTGGAAGGCTTTGAAACCCTAGATTCGGGCAACATCACGGGGTACGCCGCTATTACCGAAATCAAGACGGACCCCGAGACTGGAGAATCCTATGGCATCGCCAGCAACTCCGGTGCAACCCAGTATCCCTGGGGTATCGAGCGCTTTGAAGAATCCATAGAACACCGCACCTCCGATGACGATCCTGCTAACACGTCAACGAAAGGCCGGTATGCCTTGATTCAGGAGTTGAAGGACAGAACGCTGAGATTTGAACAGGATGTCTTGTTCAGAAGTGACGAAACCAACTTTTATCTAAAGTTTGATCGTAGAGTCTTGGTAGACGGAGAACTGTATAAGGAAAAAAGTTGGGATGAGGTGATCCAACGAGATTTTCAGTAGAGAATCTTTCGCTCTCCTTGTGTTGCGCTCTGTAGTGGGCGCCTCGTGACAAGCTTCCTGAGCGGATGCATGTAAACGTAGTATTTTCTTGAATTACTGCGTCTAGCACTATAGGAGGATCCGCTTGTCATTTTAGAAAGACATGCCACGAGGGCCCAAAACATTTGCTTCAGTCTGACTCTGGTGCAGGCGCGTGCTGCGAAGGCGCGGCAGCAACTTGAGCGGATTCTAAGGTTCCGAGGACGTTCAAGTGGGCGATCGCGCGCAAGCGATGTTGTTTGCGTATCCGGGTGGATGCTCTTCTCTCGAACCAATCATCACCATAGTTTCGCCAACGATCGACTTGCTCAAGGGCTTCTTTACAGGCGTCGTTGGCGGCCACTAGCTGTCCCGACAGGGTATAGGCGACACACAGGTTGTTAAATAAGAAGAGCGGATTCTCCTTGCGCGCTTCCAGCATCTTTTCAATTGCGGCAGTGTAGTCTTTGGCAACCAGTTCTTCTGCACCCGCCACGTCGGCGTAAATAGTCATGGTGGGTTCTGCCTCGGACGCGAGAACTTGAATAGGCCAGCCCAAAATGGCCGCGAAAACAAGCACCTGGGTGGGTAGCTTCCTCATTGTCCATCTCCTATTAGAAAAACTATACAACGGAAAACAAGATAGACCGCATAAGATAAACAAACAAACGACTTCTATTGACAAGCCATTAAGTTTTTCTAACACTAATAAAATGCGCCGACTACCTCCTTTGAATAGCCTGCGAGCCTTTGAGGCGGCGGGTCGTCATTTGAGCTTCAGCAAAGCGGCGGACGAACTGAGTGTTACCCCTGCCGCCGTTAGTCAACAAATAAAAGTTCTTGAGGATTTTTTTGACAGTCCGCTGTTTCACCGACTCACAAGAGGTTTGAGAAGGTCAGGGAGACTCTCAAAGTACTCGCGGCGCGACCGTGACAGCTAGCGGA
>JBCCFQ010000055.1:0-10938 GCA_039029655.1 Pseudomonadota bacterium
GTGGCATAGTTGTGGTTGCTTTGCACTGTTCTATCCTGCCCTCGCCTGTACTGGGAAATTCAGTGATGGTATTAGAAAGCGACAGTAGATAGAGGCATTTTTAATCTGGGAGTATGTTGATTCTTGTATGTACAGAGTATTTTTGTGTTATTTAGGAATGTCAAACAGATCCTGTAATCCTGCTCTCCTTTCCAAGCAAAGAGCAGTTCACTAATCATGCAGATCACTCTGATCATCTATACAGTAAACATTGGTTAACCCCCTTACTGCCGTCTAACCTCAGCGTGATCAAAAAGTCTGGTGTTCCTCACATCAGCAGGCCTTCAAACCGTCGGCGACCCCGGAACAGTGCTTGTCAGTGTCTCGATGGTTTACCTTGGTTTGGGCCATTATCATTATTTTGCCAGCTATTGCTTTTTCAAAGTCTGAGGGCTCAATACTAGAAGTTTTAAGTAGGGTTGGGTCCTATTTTGTGGGCGCAAAACTCGCCATGTATGGCTTAGGGTTTTTCTCAAAACACACCACAGAAAAAGGCCTCTTGACGGGTGTAGTCGTTGGTTTTGCGGTGGTATGGGCTGTGGCGGAACTTACTGATATTGCCTGGCCTTGGTATTGCTTGATCGGTGCCGCAGCCAATATTGCCATTTCGTTACCGGTGAGCTTGTTATTGGATGGCAAGCAGGCGTCTTGGTCTCCATACAGCATTCCTGGCCAGATCCAACGATACCAACGAGAAAATTTGCCGGAGAAGCAGGATGGTTGGTATTTGGTGCCGGGCAAACTGGACACCATGAGTTACGTATTATTCGGCTACTTCTTGGTGTGTTTGACACTTTTGTATCTGTTTCATGCGCTTATTTGAAAGCTTAGGTGCGCGCCTTTTCAAATTTCGACCACACTTGTTCTAGCTTGGCGTAGTCGAAGTCAGGTTTGGCCACGGCATCGAGTACGATGGATTCGTTCCTCAATAAGGTGTCAATGGCGTCTGTTAGTCTGTGTGTCACATCTGCCGGTATCACGAGGGCGCCGTGTTGGTCGGCATGGATGAGATCGCCGTCCTTGACGGACATCCCAAACACACTGACCTCTGTTCCAAATTCCTCCACATGAACAAAGTAATGGCTTGGGCCAATGGCACCGGAAAGCACAGGAAATCCGGGTACCATTTGATCAAGGTCTCGCATCAAACCGTTGGTAACAACACCTGCCATACCAAACCCTTTGTGAATCGCAGTGTGAAGTTCTCCCCACCAGGCAGCAATGGTGTCTGGATAATCCAGGTCTTCCACAACACACACCGATGGTTTGGGGCCTTCTGACATGTGTTTGAAGTAAGCCAGGCGTCGATCAGCCACCACATCGGTGTCATCTGAGGATGGTGCCTGACCAGCAATCTTGGCGGTGCGGGCAAATCCAACCATAGGCAGCCCATCCAAAGATGACGCAAGCAGGGTCTGTTTGGTGAAGTTGGCAAATCCCCTTTGCCCTTGAGCGACTTCGATGGCATTACACACCGTCGGTGTGTCGTATTTGCGTAAGAAATCGATGACGTGTGAGTCCAAGTCAATCTCCTTTACGGCGTATTCCCAATTTGCGACCAAAATTACTCAGCATGACAAGACTGCCGTGTAGTGCGTGGACGTCTTTCAGCGTTCGAGTAACATCGGCAGGGAAAGGAGCACCTCTTCGGGTGTTCAAGTCGATGTTCATCGCCAAACATTCATTGGTAGCGCACAATTCGTCTGTCTCGCCGTGGTACATGGCGTGAATATAGTGAACACGCTTCTCGTCATAGTCGGCGAGTTGGGTCACGATGCGCAACGACTGTCCTTCGAATGTTTCTTGGTGGTAATCGACGTTCATCCCGAGTGTGAAAGTAGAGCAGTTTTCTCGTTGTGGGTAATCCATGCCAAGACCCCAGTGTTCGTAAACAGAGTCAGTGGCTAAATCAAACGCCAACACATAGTACGCAACATTCATGTGACCGTTGTGATCGATCCACTCAGGTTTAACGGTGACGTAAGTCTCGTGGGGGTTGTGCACCAACGTAAGCTCCTAGTTTTTTGTTTGCTGCGTGGCAGAAAAAAACTGTACGTCGCGTTGTATTGCAATTTCGAAACCTGGTTGAGCATCTTGATCTGAAAACCATTGGTATTGGCTGACACCAAGCAGGTGAGTGTTTTGCGGGTATAAATGGTGTTCACACAGGTTTCCAGCAGACACCAGTGTTTGACACAGGTCAATGTTCCAACTGGGCGGCGAATAAAAGTCCCGATCCGAATACTGAAGCACTAGGGGCTCCGTAAGAAGGTGTGGATACCGAATTGCATCGATTTGTTCAAATGCCCTCAAAAGACGGGGATCATGTTGTATGTCCACCGAAGAGCGCAGATTAAACGTGGCATCGGTGAGGTCAGCCACGTGTTCATTGATGCTGTCATACATATCATCTAGTTTGGACTGGGCGGCCTCTCGGAATGTCTTACGCCAGGTGTCCTTTTGCCAAGTCCAATTTTCCGGCCTTGGGTCTTCGATCCACTCGGGTGGATAACCAAAGACAAAATGTTTGTTAATCCGTCCATCGTCGCTTTTAGCGGTCCCATTCCAAGTACCGTCACCCGACAAAAAGGCCTCCGCACTTGTTTGCATGGGATGGTAGCTCATCAGTTGTTCAATTCGTGGTGCGAAAGTGCCAGACCAAATAGATGCACCGTTTATCTGTGTGTTGACGGTCGAATCCTCACCGACAACGGCTAAGACGGTGAGTACGGTGTCACCACCTTGGGAATGACCCATTAAATTGATCCGTTTCTGATCCAGCGGCGCTTTGTCGAAACTACTGAGACTTTCCAGTAGATTGAGGACATCCACCGCATAGAAGATCGGACAAAGATAGCTTCCGCCGTCCCACGCGGCGAGGAACTCCAGCCCGTCGGCGGGAACGTTATTAACCGTGCCGTGTCCCCTAAGGCCAGGTGTCATAACAACAAAGCCCGCTGCCACATAGGCTTCGATAAGTTGGTAATAGTAGCTGTCTTCCTCGTAATAGAAGTCCAGGGAAGCTGCCGTCTCTATACCGCGATACCCGTGAACAAACACCACCACCGGGTATCCGGTCTTAGGCGGTAATTTTCTCGGGACATCGATTCGTGTGTAGAGTCGAAGTCCGTCGGATTCGTAGCTCGCTAGATAGGAAGGATAGTCTCGACGAGATTCGCGATTGAGCAGCACTAATTCAGAACCATAGGATCGGTTTCTAAGTGAAGCAATGGATAGTTGCTCCAAACTTTCAATTGTTGCACTGTTGGACGAGGATGTTCTTTGGGTTTGCAGCGCACATGCAGTGCACATTAAAAAAATGAGCAACGCGATGCCACGTATCAACATCAGTCAATGTCTCGTAACTCTTTGAGTCGTCTCAGAACATCTAGGCCCTGCATATGAAGATAATGCAAAAGGTCGATAAACACCCAGTTCTCTACGAGCTTGTCGTTTTCGCGGCGATAAATATCCACCACACGCATATCTGCTGCGATTTCATTGCCAGGTAACCCTAAGAAACCACCCGTGGGTGTGTTTGTTAAGTTTGACCAGCCAAAAAAGCCTGCATAATTGCCTTCCGCTATTCGAGCAACATGCCCGTTGAATTTTTTGTCCTTGAGTTGGGTCCTAAAGGGATATTGATGCTGTTGTTGGTATCTCGGGATCGTATAGGTTGTTCCAATGCCTGCTGGTCCATACCAGATCATGTTTTCATGCCAAGTTTTTGCCAGTGTTTCTGGTGGACAGCGATCATTGCCGCTGTTGTTGAGTAAACCCAAGTCACTGATCATTTCGTTCACAATTCCAATGGTGGTGCTAGTTAACTGAGGGTCTTGAGGCTCTATCATTATTCCATCATGGGTTATTGGACCTGGATGAATTACGTCAGCACCTGTTTGCGGTGGCAGGGGAAAGTGACCCGCCTGATGCATTAGGCTAATGAGGTCACAAAAGAACGCAGATTCCGTGATGGTTTGATCTTCCACCCGGCAAAACTCTGCATAACGCAAAAATGCCATTTTCTTGGTGGCGGGAATATGAAGAAAATCTCCATCAAACAATCCGGCCAAGTGCCCCATACTGACCACCCATACAGACTGAGCCTTGTCCACATCGTTATAGCCCGCCATGAATACATCTTCTCGGCGTTGGAGGGCGGACAAAGCCCTTCGCAGGGGAAGCCAAAATACTTTCGCAACTGCTTGAGCGCCAGTTTGTTCATAAAAGGGATGCATGCCTCGCCAACTATGGTTCTCTGACCAACAGGCTTGTAACGCTCTGGCGACATCACCGTCTGCACACCTATCCAGGGTTTGTTGATAGGACTTAACGACTTGTTTGGCGGATTGCAGATCAGCGGTCATGGTGGCTCAAAGGTTACGGGACCAAGCAAAGATCGTGCAATTTGCATTCGAAGTCAATATGATTAGGAAGACTTTTAATTTTGGTGTCTGGCATGACTGATGGCGATCTTTCCAAGATTTCCTTGGCCGGTAAAACCGCGTTGGTGACCGGTGCAGGGCGGGGTATCGGGCGCGCTTGTGCTTTGGCCATGGTGCGAGCTGGGGCCAAAGTGATTGCGGTGGCTCGGACCCATAGTGACCTGAATACGCTAGAAAAAGAGGCAGGTCGTGACCTTGAAGCCTGGGTGGCCGATGTCACCGATGCGGGGTTTTACCAGCGTATCGAGGCATTGCCTCGGTTAGACGTGCTGTTCAATAACGCCGGAACCAACAGGCCCCAACCTTTCATTGAGGTAACCGATGACGCGTTGGAATCCGTCATTGATATCAATGTCAGGGCGATGTTTTGCACGGCGCGGTCCGCCGCCCGCGTGATGGTGCGAGACGAAAACGATGGCTCTATTATCAATATGTCCTCTCAAATGGGTCACATCGGGTCTCCAAACCGAACGGTCTACTGCATGACTAAGCACGCCGTCGAAGGATTGACCAAAGCCATGGCAGTGGAGTTGGCGCCCCATCAAATTCGCGTAAATGCGGTTGCGCCTACATTTATAGAGACTCCGTTAGTTTCCCCGATGCTCGCGGACCCGGAATTTCGCGCACACGTTGATCGAATGATTCCGTTGGGAAAGATAGGTCAACCAGAGGATGTTGCCTCTGCGGTTTTGTACTTGGCATCTTCCGCTTCTGCCATGGTCACTGGCCATAGTTTGCGCATCGATGGCGGTTGGACTGCCCACTGAGCGCTTGTTTGAAATGCAGGAGTTTGATTACGTCATTGTGGGTGGAGGGTCCGCGGGATGTTGTCTCGCGGGAAGACTGGCGGAGAACACCGAAAAATCCGTCTGTCTAATTGAAGCGGGGCCGACCAACGCCAGCCCACGAGTGAGTATACCCCTGGGCTTGGTCACACTAATGGGTAGTTCCACATATGACTGGCGGTTCAAAGCCGAGCCGCTTTCCTCATTTCGAAACAAGCAGCCTGGCGTGCCTCGAGGCAAGACCCTCGGTGGCTCAGGTTCCATCAACAGCATGCTGTACATCCGCGGAAGACCAAGTGACTACGACGCTTGGGCAAAGAAAGGTTGTACCGGTTGGAACTGGCGGTCGGTGTTGCCCTATTTCAAACGCGCAGAAAACAACAGCCGTTTTCATGATGAGTTACACGGAACTGAAGGTCCTTTGCATGTGCAGGGACTCAGAACATCCAGTGAGCTCAATAGTTGCCTAGTTGAGGCCGGGGAAAGTGTAGGGATCCCTCATAACCCAGACTTCAATGGAAATACTCAAGAAGGCTTGGGTGAATATCAGGTAACTATGAAAGCTGGCCGACGTTGGAGCGCCGCGGATGCTTATCTTAAGCCTGTTATGCGCCGATCAAATCTTACGGTGCTCACCGGTTCAAACGTCAAAAAGATTGGGTTTGGTCAGAAGCGCGCACAAGACTTGACCGTACTGTCCGAGGAAGGAAAAAGCCAAGTCAAGATTAGGAAAGAGTTGATACTTTGCGCAGGTAGCATTGGCTCTCCCGAACTGTTGTTGCGTTCTGGGGTAGGTCCTGGTTCTGAACTTCAGTCGTCGGGTTTGTCCATTGTTCATCACCTGCCAGGAGTTGGGAAAAATTTACAAGATCACCCAGCGTTGCCAATGTTTTTCGCCGGCGGCAGTCAAGGGTATGCCCTTAGCTGGGCAACCCTGCCGGAAATTTTTTTGTCACCTTTTCGGTACTTTCTGTCCCGTCGAGGACTTTGGTCCAGCAACACGGTGGAAGCGGGTGGTTTCGCTCGCACCTCAAAGCAACTCAAAGAGCCTGATGTGCAATTTCATTTCATACCGGGACGTATGGGTCATCTTGGAAAAATGTTGGTGTGGGGCCGGGGTTACTACGGTGATGTTTGTGTTCTTAAACCGAAATCTCGTGGTTCAGTCACGCTGAACCCAAAACAAGTCGACGGTCCACCAAGAATTGACCTCAATTTATTGAGTGAGACTGAAGACCAAGACACTCTGATTCGCGGTGCCCGCCTTGCTCGATCAATTCTGAGTCAACCAGCCATGACCAAACAGGGTGCGATGGAAATTTGTCCCGGACCTGGGGTTGAAACCGATGAACAGTGGTTTGACTATATCTGTGAAAGACTAGGTACGGCTTATCATCCTGTGGGAACCTGCCCCATGGGGCCATTGTCTGACGAATTCGCTGTGGTAGATGCGGATTTAAAGGTCCACGGACTAGACAATGTTCGAGTAGTGGATGCTTCTGTCATGCCAGAAATTGTTGCAGGCAATACAAACGCACCCACTATGATGATTGCGGAAGTTGCTTCGGACAAGATTGTATCCGCGAACTAGGCTGCCCACCACGCCATAAAGGGCAAAACAAAAAAAGCCAACACCGTCTGGACACCTATGATGGAGGCCATGACATCAGCGTTGCCACCAAGCTGACGAGACAAAATGTATGACGATGGTGCTACCGGGGTCACGAAGGTGAGCAACAGCACGCTTGCCGCAACGCCTGTAAGACCTAGGCTTGTGATCAGGAGGATTACTACCGCGGGTTTTAGCAGGAACTGAACCAGAGAAGAAACTAGTATCGGCTGGGTGTGAGACCGAATGTCTTGCACTTTTATGGCCGCACCCACCGCCAATAAGCCAACGGGTAGTGCGGCCCGACCGATGAGTGCGACGGTGTCACCGGCGATTCCACCTAACCCCAGACCCGTCGTGTTCAGTGTTAGCCCAATGACGCAACCTAGTATCAAAGGATTAAGCGCTATTTCTCTTAGGAAGGCTGTTGTGCTCCAAGTGTTGTCCGTAGCCCAAATGGAAAGCGCTGACACGGATAACAAATTCACAGTCACGATGAAAAAAGCAACGGTGACCGCTGCCGCGATCAAACCCGCTTGACCATAGAGTGCGGAACACACCGCCAAAGCGATATACGAATTGAACCGCACGCCACCTTGAAACACCGATGTGAATGTGGGCCCGTCTATACGTTTTTGAAAATTGCGCCAGACGATCAAAGCCATGGCTGCAGCAACGCAGGTAGTTACCACTACGATGAGTATGGTGGGCCAAGGTAGACCAGACAAGCTTTGCCGAGCCAACGTGTTGATCAACAATGCTGGGAAAAAGACATAGTAGGCCAGCTTTTCAAGTCCTGCCCAGGAGTCGTCGGACACCAATTGCAGTTGACGTAGGCCATAGCCGAGGCCGATTAGTATCAGGACGGGGATTAGGGCGGAGAGGATGGGGAGCATAGTTCTATTTTTTGTGAGTTGTCAGTTGCCGTCATCCTGGCGTAGGCCAGGATCCAGTAGTACTCTGCCGCGAAGCGGCACTCATGAGTCTATCGGCTATAGGTTCGCGTCGGAAGTCTATAGACTGAAGGTTTATCATCTCTGAGCTCACACCTATGCACCTAAAAATCCCGCCGCCCCTAATCATGATCTTTGCAGGCCTTCTGATGTGGCTGGTGGTTCGTAGCGGTTTCGGCTATCCAATCACCGGATGGTTTAACAAGGTTGGAGCCGCGTTTTTTTTCCTCGACGGTTTTTCCGTCATGGTTCTCGCGGTCATGCAATTTAAGCGTCACCAGACGACTGTGGACCCTATTAATCCCAGTGACGCCAGCTCCCTCGTGACCGCGGGCATCTACCAATACACCAGAAATCCCATGTATCTGGGTATGGTGCTTTTGCTTTTGGGGTTTGGCTTTTTTCTGGGGAGTGTGATTGCCACCGCCGTTGGACTGGTGTTTTTTGTTTGGTACATCAATACCTTTCAGATTGCTCGAGAGGAGGTGGCGTTGAGGGGTTTGTTTGGGGAGGAGTACAGCTCTTATTGTAAGAGCGTGCGTCGCTGGTTTGGACGGTATTGACCCCGTCGTCATCCTGGCCTTCGCCAGAATGACGGGTTAAGTGTCAACCACCACCGTTTGATTTATCATGCACCCACTCGAATAAAGGTGGTTGAATGAATACGGCATCGATCAAAGACTTACTGGCTGGCAGCCAAGAAACCGGCTCCCAGGTCACCGTTCAAGGTTGGGTTCGGACTCGCCGGGATTCCAAGGCGGGGTTCTCTTTTGTACACATTTCCGATGGTTCTTGCTTTGGCTTGATTCAAGCGGTGGTGGATGCGGACGCTGAAAACTATGAGTCGGAGGTTAAGCACCTCACGGCGGGGTGCGCCATTCGAGTGACTGGGGAGTTGGTGGAGTCCAAGGGGCGGGGCCAAAGTGTTGAGATCCAGGCCAAGCAAGTAGAAGTGTTGGGTTGGGTTGAGGATCCGGATACTTATCCCATTCAACCAAAACAGCATTCTTACGAATACCTTCGTGAGGTGGCTCACCTAAGGCCACGCACCAACACCTTTGGTGCCATGAGTCGTGTTCGACACACGGTGGCGCAAGCCATTCATCGGTATTTTCATGAGCGAGGATTTTACTGGATTAACACGCCCATCGTTACTGCTAGCGATGCGGAAGGCGCCGGCGAGTTGTTTCGTGTCAGTACTTTGGACTTGGCCAATATACCTCGCACCGACAAAGGTGAGGTGGACTTTAATCAAGACTTTTTTGGCCGCGAGACCTTTTTGACGGTTTCTGGTCAGCTCAATGTTGAGGCCTACTGTTTGGCCTTGTCTAAGGTATACACCTTTGGTCCTACGTTTCGTGCTGAAAACTCAAACACCTCTCGGCACCTGGCGGAGTTTTGGATGATTGAGCCTGAGGTGGCTTTTGCGGATCTAAATGACCTGGCTGACTTAGGCGAAGATTTTCTCAAATACATTTTCCAAGTGGTATTGGACGAATGTGCAGATGACATGTCATTTTTCCAAAAACAAGTAGAGTCCACCTGTATTAAGCGTTTAGAGCAGATTCTTGCGGGCGACTTTGCTCGTATGGACTACGCCGAAGCCATTGAGCTTTTGAAGAAGGTGGAAAAGAAGTTTGAGTTTCCCGTGAATTGGGGCTTGGACTTACAGACTGAGCATGAACGTTTCTTAAGTGAACAGTATGCACGTCGACCGGTGGTGGTGATGAACTACCCAGTTGAGATCAAGGCCTTTTACATGCGACTCAGTGATGATGAAAAAACCGTCGCCGCCATGGATGTCTTAGCTCCCGGGATTGGTGAAATCATTGGTGGGTCTCAGCGGGAAGAAAGATTGGATGTATTACAGCGTCGAATGACCGAGCATGGTATGGATGTGGATCAATACAACTGGTTTTTGGACTTACGTCGCTATGGTACGGTGCCCCACGCAGGTTTCGGCCTTGGGTTTGAGCGTTTGGTGAGTTACATCACCGGTATGCAAAACATTCGCGATGTGATTCCCTATCCTCGTGTGCCTGGTAACGCTGATTTTTAGGGGTTTAGGATCAAAAGCGCCGCGTTAAGGTAGGTGGCGAATAATAGCCATGCAATGTAAGGCACGAGCAGCCAGCCGGCCACCGCCTTTGTTCTGAAAAAAGAGACACAGGTGGCCACCACCACGCCTAACAGAATCAATATCTCAATCAGCGCCAAACCCATTCGGTGAATGCCAAAAAAGAGATACGACCACAAAGCGTTTAACACGAGTTGTGTACCCCACAACAAAAGAGGCGAGGGGCTTTCTCTTTCGGCTTTCCACACCAGCCAAGCGGCGATGGCCATGGCGAGATAAAGGGCACTCCAGACCGGGGCGAAGATCCAGTTGGGTGGATTTAGGGGTGGTTTTTCTAGGGCGGCATACCATTCCCCCGGCGTGAACTGGGCGCCGATCCAACTGGTGAGTGCCACCAATCCTAAGAACAGAATGAAAACGAGTACCGACTTCATTTGGTTTTAAGTGCGTCCGCGAATCTCGTCGCAAGCTCTGGGTTCAATGTGTTATTCCCCAATCTGAACACCGATACATAGTACACCCCAAATACCTTAATGACTTTGCCGGTTCGGTCGTTGGTCAGGGTAACGACTTCCTTACCGTCATCCACGGTGTAATTCTCCAAGTCATCGCCCAATCGGTCCTCAGTAAAGGACTCTACGGCCTCACGTGTCTTAAACTCAAACACTCGGACCGAGACATTATCCAATGGCGGTATTGTTCGAGAAAAGGATACTTCATAGGCGCCTTGCAGTCGGTCGCCATACACCGCCTGTTGAAGAACCTTGGCAACACTTTGGCCTTCCGCGGACAAGTTTTCCGTGTCGTGAACATCAGGAATTAGGATATGGTTGTCTCTAATCCAATCGTCGTTGTTGAATTCAAGCATAAGCTGTGAGTGAGCATTAGTGAGTCGTTCAATACCACCTGTTTGATCACCCGAACAGCCCAGCATAAAACATATCGCTACTAGAAATGCAGCACGAGGCGCCATGGTTTTTCCACTTTTGGAAAGACAGGCTAAAGAATAACGGTTTTAGTTGACCTTAAC
>JBCCFQ010000056.1:0-10887 GCA_039029655.1 Pseudomonadota bacterium
ATTGTCTTCTACTGACAGCACATCCCTAGCTGAGACTTTCAGCTGATCGAGTGCATACAAATAGGCGTCAGGTTTAGGCTTTGGGCGGGCGACAAGGCCGCTATGCACGACCAGTTCGAAAACGCCTTCAGGAATTGCATCCATGGCTGACTCAATGCGGGAGGCATTATAGTTGGACACCTTTTGTTGAGTCAGCAATTGAGTCTGTTCCCCCTTTAGAGACTCAATTTGCTTTTGTGCCACTTGAACAAAGGTATTGAAGTTCTTCATGAACTGACCCAGCTCCCCGCCCGCCGTCACTTCCACCGGTCGTAAGCTGCCGTCCTGTACGATATCTTGAAGTCGCTCGTTGGCTTGATTCAGTGGTCGTACTTCTCGACGAATAAGGAAATAGAAGGCAGTGGTGAGGAGAAAAACAAGCAACGCCAGTGTGGCCATTAAGGAGATGTCACTTGAATTCAAGTTGACTAGACTTGGCTTTAGATAAGCCAAGCTCAAGTACCCGGATAACTCGCCATCCTGCAGTAGTGGTGCCTGAAAATCGATGACGGTTCTACCGTCTGAAAGCACCAACTCTTTGTCCATGAGCCAATTGCCAAACTCAACAGAATCTCCTCGCGCGGGTACTTGAATCCCTGGCATGGAAACCTCCGCCAGTATCCTCCCACCGGCATCCGCCACGACCCCGTATGCAAAATCCGAATCTTCCTGTGCGTATCGTATGGCGCTGAGCACCCCCTCACGACCGGGGCTTGGCAAAAATTGGCTAAACGGAATGCCCGCAGTGACCCGGGTTAAGCTGGCACCGTGGGCTCGTACATCACTCTCTCTCAAGTTCTTTTGGTAATTAAGCCAAAGCGCACCAATGGCTAAGATCACAGCCATAGAAACTGCGATCATCAACAAACCCAGTCGATCGTCTTGTTTAACCACTGTAAACCGATCCTGCGGATAAAATCATGCTGACTCAAAAGGTTGGACATGCCCAGACGTAGTCTATCGGCCAGCCTAGTTGATTCTTGACGCGGCTCTCAGTTTTTATGTCAAGTACTCCGGCGAGAGAGGTATTGACGTGCACGAGTATCTTTGAGCAACGGAATTATGTGATGGTAGTCACAAAAAAAGATTGGCATCACTAACAGGTTGCCAGCACCTCGACATCGTCGAAATAGACTTCGTCGTTAGAACCGAGATTTGGTGAGGATAGGAATCGAATTTGAGTGTTCGAGTTAAGGTGAGTGGTGTCCACAAGTGACGACGACTGATAACTAGAATCGGTACCCGACCCTTGAAAGCGCTGTAGTTCCGTCCAGGTCGAGCCCCCATCTCCGGATATGTCGACCGTGACGTAGTCATTGGTGTTGTCTAAACCGTCTCGGCGATAACGGAAGTTGATGGTGGTGCTGGAGCAACCAGATAAGTCCATCTCACGATAAACGCCCTCGCCACCCCCGTCATTATCTCGAATGCGAAGCACATAGAACTCACCCGAGTCGGATCTTACTCGGATATCCCCGGAACTAGCGCTTCCGCTTTCATTAATCTCGATCCAGTCACTGGACCATGAGTCTGTCCCGTCACTGCCAGAGTAGGACCCTTCGGTATTGAACTCGTCCCTGAACTGCCTGCTACCCGTCAAGGGGCTTCCCCCTCCTCCACCACCGGCCCCGTCAGCGTAGATATTCGAAATCTGTGCTGCCGTTAGCGCTTGGTCATAAAGCCTGACATCATCCAGGATCCCACCCCAGAGTTTTGCTTCCCAATTACTTCCGATGTACAGGTCGGCATTGTTAGGCGTAATGGTTGCGGTCGTGCTCTCGGTCAACACCGACACACCATCCAGGTAAACCACAACTTGGTCAGCCGCGTCATCGAAGGTCGCGGCAACGTGATACCAGGTTCCCGCGGTAATAGTCGTTATTGGGGAAAAAAATTGCCCACCAATACCCAGCCACAAAGCATTCCCTTGAATCGACAACCAATAATTGTCGTTACTCGCTACACTTTCCTTACTAACGATCCGCTGGGTATTAAAAAGTCCTGTGTTCGTATTGATCCATGCCATCATGGTCAACGCGCTGGTGATATCAAGTTCGTCTTCTTCCTTCACGGTTAGCCAACCGATGCCGCTTAGATTCAATGCACCATCCACCTGGCCCGGCTCCCAAAACCCTAGACCCGTTAGGTCGGCATCGTTATCACCCACTGAATCCTTGGCTTCATCCGCGCCGCCGGTCTCATCGAGCTTCCAATGAGCAATTGGGTCGGGCACCCCAAGGGCGTACAGCTCCGCAATCTCAGCGGCACTAAGCATATCGCCATACAAACGCACATCATCAATCAAACCTTGAAAACTTCGGTCGGTACCACCAGAAAAGTTCCCGATCCTGAGATCAACACCCGCATCGGATCGCAGGGTTCCCGACGGAGCCGAGTGTTCGGCAAGGGTTTGTTCAACACCATTGATGTAGACAACAGGATCGTTGGCCGACGAAGAAGAGTCGTATATCACGGCAATATGGAACCATGAATCTAAAGCCAAAGAATCGTCAGGTGTCGCCCAGTGGCCAACATTTCCGGAAAAACCCTGGTTGATTTCAAGCGCCGCAGATCCTCGCATGCCGATGGCCCACCCATCACGATTGCCAGAGTTGGCACCGGCCTTGTCAGCTACCCGACCAGCGTCAAGTTCACCCCAATCGGATGGCCTAATCCAAGCTGTCACACTACCGCCGCCAGCAAATATGTTTTCTATTCCGCTAGCGGCATCTACATGGACGTAGTCATTGTTGCCGTCAAAACTCAAAGCACCATCCACGGCACCGCCCACCCAGGTCGCACCGCTTACGTCGCCATTGTGACCACCCATGGAGTCTACCGCTACGTTCCCACTGGTCTCATCAAAAGTCCAATGGGCCAGGTGTCCCGATTGAATCAGAGCGGAACAATCCACACCACATTCACAGGAAAAGGTCACCACCAACTTTGGACGAAGCGTGGGATCATCCGCGTCGCTGCTGTGATACTCTTTTTTGTTATCACCACTGGCAGGCATGGACCAAAGAATCATGCCGTGATTCACTGCCGGGTTTGTCACCCAAACCTGCACCAACTCGGCAATGTCAACAGACTTCCAGCCTGGATTGTCAGCAACAAAAGAACCAAATCCTTGACCTTCAAAATCCCCACCAGCAGGACTCCAGTAAGAAAGCCAACCGGAGGTGGGTTTTAGCCAGGTCACCACGTCCTCATCCCAGCTTCGGGTTAGGGCATTCACATATACCGTATCGGTCTGACCCTTTGTTGTGTCGAGATAGATGTCAAAAGTCGCAGACTGAACCGTCGATCGGGGTGGAATGCTGGACAAATCAAACTGCAACAAGCTTCGGTACTCTTTGTCGGTCTCAGAATCCGTCTTCAACTTCTTGTCGTCACCTTTATTGTGATCGGTATGGCCATCCTCCCGTTCAATAAACGAATCCATGCCTTCAGATCCCGGCTGCAAAATGATCGTTGCCGCAGGTTGCAACATAGGAAACTGAACCATGGCAGACGAAAGCGTATTACCCAGTTGGTCCGCTGCTAGAACCGTCACATCCACGGGCGAACCTAACCCAGGCGTGACATCGGCACGATAAGTATCACTTCCAAAATTGGAGAGGGGCAATGAACCGTAATTGTTGCATGTTGTATTTTGGCGCAACTGCCAACGGGCGTGGGCGGCACCGGCTTGCAACACATACTGCAATGATCGCTCCGCCTGTTGTCTGTTGTTAATTGATACATCTCTAGAGGTGCTGTCGAGGAGCAATAATGCAACAACGCTGAGTAGTACCAAGCCCACGGAAACCGCGACCAATAGATAGCCTTTTTGTGCCGGCCTGTTACTCATGGAAGACCGAGCACCTCACCACCCAATCGAACCGTGGTGGCCATCTCGGTGGAGTTACCCTCGCCATCATCCAAGGTAAATTGAATACTCACATGAGTTTTTTGATTTGCGGTGGTGGCGATTCGCTCAAATCGTAGGTAGGTGACACCTTCGGCGATCACTGATTCGACGTAGTCTATGCCGGTGACGTTGCTGTCTCCACTCGTATCCCAAGGCACCGCCCTTCGCTCGATGAGATTAGTACCTTGTAGATAAAAAACTAAACTATCCTGCCAGTCTTCGTCACCGAGATCGTCTTCATCATCGTCGCCGTAGTCTCCTTCATCGATACTGCCATCACCGTCATCGTCAACCCCAGCTAGGCCAGGGGCATAGTCACCGTTCATGTCTCGACCCGTGTCTTCTTCAACGCTGCCATCGCGATCCGTATCTAGCCCATCGATACGGTCTTCATCGTACTCGGCATCTTCGTCGTCACTGGTGCCAAAAAAATTCTCATCAACGGATCCGTCACCGTCATCATCGATGCCCCGAATCCCGTCGTCTCCGTCGTTGTTATTGTCGTATCCCCAATCCTCGTCGATACGACCATCACCATCATTGTCCGCATCGGCAATTCCATCCTTGTTTGCGTCCCAATGTATGGGCAACGTTACGGCAAGCACTGCCGTGGCTAGACTGCTGTCACCAATTGGGGGCGTGGGAGGATCGCTTTGTTCTCTGATGTTTTCTGGCCAGTTGGTATCAACATCATCTGCTAGGGGTAAAACTAATCTTGGTGACCCTGCGACGGCCTTGGTCATTCTCGTCATAGCGAAACGAGCTTGCTGCACCAACCGAATCTCATCGGAGAGACCTTCCTTTGCTGACAATGAAACAGACAACAAGCGCTGGAAACCGAGCAACAACATGCCCCCAATGACGACACTGATCATCAACTCCATCAGTGTGAAGCCTTGTGCTCGCGAAAACACTAGTTGAATCCCTTCAAAGAATCATACCGTTGACCGGTATCTTCGATTTCCGCTCTAATCCACAATACACCATCATCAATACCGGTGAATCGATCACCATCAGCATCGGCATTATCAAGATCGTAACCGGCAACATAAATGGTCACTCTGTTAGGTGTACCTTGAGCGTCAGAATAGCTACTCGGTGTTGATGGCCCTAATGCCTCCGCGAGCAATGTGTTGTAGGATTCAGCAAGTACCGATTCCATTCGGGCTTGCAGGACAAAATCTTGCTCTGTCAGATCAATGTCTCTATTTGCCGTGTCTACGGCACTCTGTAGTGAAAGCAGAGCTGGGGCAATCACCAAACTCAAAAGGATTAGTGTGGCCAACACTTCTGCTAGAGAAAAACCCTGTTGGCAGTTAGCGCCAATCATCGTTGAGTCACTCGTCCCGTGTAGGGATCTATGAGGATCTCCGCAACTTGATTTTCGTGGGCCAGAATAATCTGAGCGGCCTCAATGCGAGAGGAGACTGGCTCAAAACACCGAACCATTCCGCTTTCGTCAAAGACAAAGCTGATGGAGTCGGAACAAGAACCGATGTTGGACGCACTCAGACCCGTTAGCTTAACTTCCCGGAAGGGAGCTTGGCTGAATGGTATGTTGATTAGTTGTTTGGTCACCGGATCGTAGACATCAAAAACCTTTGTGTTTGGATCCGAGGTTTCCAATAGTCTGAAAACGCGAACTCGGTTGGTGGAGAAATCCACCTCCACACCATGCATTGTTCGTGTTTGTCGAGCTGTTTCACGGGCATACCGAACGGCGTCAGCGACACGATTTGCAGCATGACTTAGATTAGCGTGATCGACACGACCAAAAGACGGAATCGCCATGGAACCCACCAGGCCGATAATTGCGACAACCAGAATGAACTCAAATAACGTGTTGCCTTTCTGGCAAACAGAAAATGTACGACGTCGGTTAACCATATTTCGCTTTTCGTAAAATCGGTTTGAAGATCCAGGGCAACCCTTTGTTTCGGCAAAAAATCTTGAGACTTTACGAAAAAATACTGGCGTCGGCCTTAACCTCATTCTGAGGTAAGGCACACACAAAAACGGAGTTGAGCGAGACGTGGGGGCCGGTTGTAGACGCTCAAGCGACGACTGGACCCTATATAAGACCTATTTCTATGGCCCGAAGCACCGCGCGGGTTCTGTCCCGAACACCCAACTTGGACAGAATGTTTGATACATGATTCTTGATGGTTCCCTCTGACTTACTTAAGGCGCTGGATATCTCTTTATTTGAATATCCACCGGCAATCAGCCTCAAGACTTCGGCTTCTTTGGCCGTGAGATCTCCGGGCTCCGGTAGTGATTCAAAATCCTGAGACTGGTTTTGCAACCCGCGCAACAGCGTTTCCGTGATGGCTGGCTGCATCATGGTTTCACCGCGATGAACAGATTCAATGGCGGCAATCAGATTCTCTAAAGAAACGTCTTTTAGCAAATATCCCTTTGCACCCGCCTGTATTCCCTCTAAGACCAGCTGATGGTCATCAAAGGTGGTCAAGATAATGACTGGAATCTCGATGCCATTTTGTTTGAGTTCTTTAATGGCTTCAATGCCGTTTTTGCGCGGCATCCGGATATCCATAAGAAAAATATCGGGATGATCGGTCTTGGCTATGTCTACCGCTTCAGAACCATCATCCCCCTCTGCGATGACTTCAACTTGGTCAGCGAGTTTCAATAAACTCTTGATACCCTCCCGCACCAGCGTTTGATCATCGACTAAGGCTACTTTAATGGTCACTAGGGGCTTGGAATCGGAATCTGCACATTAATTTGCATACGTTTTAGTGCCTCTATAATGAGTCTGCCATTGAGGCGTTCAATGCGCTCACGCATGCCTTGTAAGCCATTACCAGGTTTCACTTCACCACCCACTCTTCCATCATCGTGGATCTGCATATTGAGCTCACGACCCTCTTGCCATATCCGTATCCAACTGGCCGCTGCATTACTGTGGCGCAGGGTATTGGTAATGGCTTCTTGCACGCATCGAAGTAGCGCTTCGGCTATATTCACGTCACTGATATTTAGCTCAGGGTCTATGTCCAAGTGAATCTTGAGATTTGGCACGTTATCAACGATTAGCTTCAAGGTTTCCGTAAAATTCACCGACGACTCTTCGCGCAAAGTGGTAACGGCATCTCGCACGTCACTCAATAGCAATTTGGATAGGGAATGACATTGATCTACCTTGTCCTTCGCCTCACCGTCTGTCATCCGGCTGGCCACCTGTAAGTTAATGGTAAGCGCAGTCAGGTGATGACCCAGCAAGTCGTGCAAGTCTCTTGCGATTCTCGTCCTTTCATTTTGTTTTGACGCCTCGGTCAACAAATGCTGAGTCGCCATGAGTTCTCGATTCAGTGCTTGGGCTTTTTCGTTGGCCTCCGCTGAACTCATGGTTGCCATAGAGGACAACAAGCCAAACAAATGGAAGGTTCCCACCAACAACACTTCAAAAAAGGCGTTGTTTTCACCCCAGGAAACGATCTTTATCACATACCACGCAGCACAAACCAAAATCAGCCAGACAAAACCGGCTTGTCGGGAAAAGTAATAAGGAACAATGGTCATCCACATAATGGTGTAGATGAAGAAAAACTCTATGGGTGTACGCCAGGCCAACAACAAAACCACTGCCAACATCAGCAAAAACATTGCTTTGGCCGTTTTGGGCCGAGCGGCTGTCAATACGGAATTCACGGAAAGAAACAACAAGGCCAAATACGCAATCTGCAGAGTAATCGCCTCAAGCAAAATACCTTCGTAGGCTCCAGACGCATTGCGGAGAATCATAATGCTCAGCACGAACACCACCAGCCATGTGAGAATGGCCGCCCAATTGTGAAAGTCGTGGGTCCGATGTTCCATAGTCCCATTATTGGTCTAACCAGCCGGTCCGTCCATAGGCCAAAAGTCATGGGTAAAACTCGTGACTAACCGCACTAGTGTCTAAAACCCCGAAATCGATAGACTGTTAGCCTCACAAAAAAACCGAGGTCGGGCAGATGCCGGAAATCTATAACACTCTGTTATTTATACATATTTCTGTAGGATTCGTGTCCTTGGTGCTATTCTGGATTCCCATAGTGGCCAGAAAAGGAAGCCCACTCCACGTCAAGGCCGGCTGGTGGTACGCCAACGCCATGTACATCGTTTCCATCAGCGCTTTGGTCATTTCGGTCATGGTATTCATTAGTCCCATGGCAGTTAAGTATTCAGGCAATGAATTTGAGCTCGGAGAACTATTCCGAATAGCCCAGCGGGAACGCACGTTTTCTTTGTTCCTATTGGCAATCTCAGTACTGGTGCTGGCCAGCGTGCGTCACGGGTTGCTGACCATAAAGTCCAAGAAGGATCATTCTTTGATGAGAAGTCCGGGTCATTTGGCGCTTAACGGTGCGTTAGGTCTATTGGGTGTGGCATTGATCTTCCTAGGTGCTGGCACCGGTTTCATTCTTGCTTACATTTTCGCCGGAATTTGTTTGATCGCAGGCATAAGCCAACTACGGTATTGCTTGAAAAAGGAGGTCGCACGCATGGAATGGATGGTGGCCCACCTGGGCGCCATGTGTGGTGCAGGCATTGGTTCTTATACCGCATTTTTCGTTTTTGGCGGCAACCGCTATCTGAGCGACATACTCACAGGAAACCTACAGATCATCCCCTGGGTGGCTCCCGCTATTCTCGGCACATTTTTTATCAACCAACAAACCCGCAAATACCGCAAACAATTCAAGTTCTAGGAAAAGTCATGAAACCACTATTTACCATTTCATTTTTATTTCTTTCCATGCTTTGGATCGTAACGGTCTCTGCCAACAGTGATGCCCAGGCGGATTTTGAACAGGGCGCATACACCCAGGCCAAGGAAAAGCTTGAAGTGAACTTAAAACGCTCACCAGAAGATGTGGATGCGCTGCTACTGTTGGGTAAGACGAACTATCGTCTAAACGAACTGGACGATGCTGTAGATAATTTCCAAGATGCCATCGCCATTGATTCTAAGATCCCAGAGGCTCACTACTGGATCGGCGTAGCCAACGGCCGACTTGCCGGTAACGCCAGTATTTTTACTGCAGGGGGTTACGCCAAGAAATCTCTCAAGGCCTTCGAAACCGCCATAGAGTTAGAACCCACCCATATTGAAGCCCACCGCGGCTTAATGGAGTACTACCTGAATGCGCCACGGATCTTTGGCGGTAGTGCAGAAAAAGCCATGGAAGCAGCGAACCGCTTGAAAAAACTCGACCCGCTAGAAGGAAAACTAGCCATTGCCAGCGTCTACGATGACGACGATAAAGACGAGTTGGCCATAGAAGCATACAAAAAAATCATACGGGAACACCCAAGCGACCCACGAGCCTACATGAGTTTGGGTTTCAGGACCCAGGCCCAGGGTGAATACGAAGAAGCACACAGCTACTTTAGCCAGGCGAGCCAGACGCCCACTACGCAAGTCACGCAAACTTCCCGATCCATGGCACTGTACCAAATTGGGAAGACAGCGATGCTGAGCAAGACCAATATCCAACAAGGCATCGATGCCTATATCGAGTACTTGGAACTACCCCTTTACGGTGACAACCCAGTCAAGGCATGGGCCCACTATCGCCTTGGCAACCTGTATGAGATGAGCGGCAATGCCGAGAAAGCGAAAGAGCATCTTACGCTTGCTCGGGATACCACGGATCGGGATTTGTTGAGGATATTGTAGGGGCGACGGTTAGCCGCCGCTCTCTGACCGGCGCCGGCGGATCCAGACCGTGTGTTGAAATACCTTGGGCTCTAGGCTCTAGGCTCTGGGCAATGCTAACCCCTAGGGTCTAGAGCCTATAGCCTAGAGCCTTAGCCTTTGTGCTCCGGCACCATCCTTCCCCATAGAAACAATAAGCCCGTGGGCGGAACACGCCATCATCAGCCCCCTTGCCCCCACCCCCCCTCTCTACTACTCTACGCCGCTGAACACACCAACTCGGTACACCATCCATGGACAAACTCTCTCAGCTACGCGAAATGACCGACGTAGTCGCAGACACCGGCGACATCGACGCCATTGCTAAGTATCAGCCCGTTGATGCAACCACCAATCCGTCACTCTTATTAAAGGCGGCTCAGATGCCCCAGTACTCCCACTTGCTGGATGAAGCCGCGAGTCAGGCAAAAGGTGCTTCAAGTGACGACGTCATGGGTGTACTGAGCGATCGCTTTGGGGTAGCCATTGGTACGGAAATCTGCGGCATCGTACCTGGGCGAGTGTCTACAGAAGTGGATGCCCGTTTGTCGTTTGACACCAATGCCTCGGTCACCCGTGCTCGCCGACTGATTGGTTACTACGAAGAGGCAGGGATCGGACCAGAGCGCATCCTGATCAAACTGGCCTCAACCTGGGAAGGCATCAATGCCGCCCAGATTCTGGAACAAGAAGGTATTAATTGTAACCTCACTCTATTGTTCTGCGATGTACAAGCCGTTGGCGCCGCTAAAGCCGGCGCATTTCTAGTCTCACCGTTTGTTGGCCGAATTTTGGACTGGTACAAGAAATCTGAAGGACGGGACGGCTACCCCGCTGAAGAAGATCCGGGTGTGCTGTCAGTGCGAAACATTTATCAGCTGTTCAAAGACAAAGGGTATAAGACTGTCGTCATGGGCGCCTCTTTTAGGAACGCCGGAGAGATCGAAGCCCTGGCTGGATGCGACCGTCTGACCATTGGCCCAAACTTTTTGGAAGAACTCTCTCAAGACAACGGCGACCTGCCACGAATTCTGTCACCCGACGATAGAAAACCCTACACAGACTGTGACTTTGAAAATGAAGCCGACTTTCGATTCCAACTGAACGCCAACGCCATGGCCACGGAAAAATTGGCAGAAGGAATACGCTCATTTGTAGCGGATCAGGTGAAGCTTGAGGGGTTGTTGGGGGGAAGGCTCTAGGCAAAACCGGGCTTCGGGCTTCGGGC
>JBCCFQ010000057.1:0-10850 GCA_039029655.1 Pseudomonadota bacterium
AGCCAATAAGATTATTTTCCGCGGTGTCTCTGACAACCCGGAAAATAATCTTATTGGCTCCCGCCGTTCCCCCTAGGTGGGAAACGCTGGGCAAGAAACGCACAACATCTTCGATATTCTGCAAACCTTGGCGTTCGAGATCAGCCCCAGTGAAAGCCTGAATACTTGCCGAAATATCTTGCAAGCTCTCTGCGCGCTTTCGCGCGGTTACAATAATTTCCTCTAGACCGGCCTCGGAGTCTTGAGCGATGGCAACATCCGTTTGACCACCTAGTGCGGCTGTTACCGCGACAGCTAATGCACTCTTTTTTGGAATATTAGTTTGGAACACGTCAAAGGACGAAGACATACGAACCCCCTCAGGTGAAGCTAAATTTTGTCGCTCAACTTTTATAGCCTATGTGGTGGGTCAAAACAAGGGGTTTTAAAACTCTAAGATCATGATTCAACTGAAAATTCAGATTTAGATTTCACACTGTGAGAGTTCTAGGGAGACACGGCAATTTGTTCCCGATACGCTGAGAAACGATGTCGCATTAACGCAATGATGAGTCGCTATTACGCATGGTTTGATCCAAACTTGGCCAGCAGAGATGATGCTATGCTTTTCGCCATGGATATCACCACACCAATTAGAGAATTAGGGGAAATTGACGTTGCACCCCTTACGAATCGATTGCTGGCAGAAGCCGAAGCCACCTGGCTCAGCAACACCCAACGCCAAAACGAATTCGAGGTACACAAACAGACCCGCTCTTTGGTTTTGGTATTTTGCGACGGGCGCATAGACAATTTGGTGGTGAGTAAGGAAGACGCATTCGATCGCCTGGCGGATGTGGCGATTCCGGTGATGCATGAACTCATTGCTAGATGTTATCCACCGGGGGGTACAATCATTCGCGCCATGGCGGCATCCTTACCACCAGGCGGACGCATCAATCCCCATCATGACGCCCACGCAAGCTTCCGCTTCAGCCATAGAATCCATGTGCCCATTACAAGCAACCCAAGAGTACGGTTTATGATCGACGGGCGACCGTTTCACCTAAAAGTCGGTCAAGCCTATGAGATAAACAATCAAAAAACCCACAGCGTGCTGAATACCGGACAAGACGATCGGATTACTTTCATCTTTGACTACTTACCCCCCGACGCCATCGGCACCCGGGAGCGCGTCAATTAGATCGTTTTCTCAGTTTTTCTGGTTGCCAGTCCGCGGGCAACTCAACCAATAGCGGCTCCAAAACCTCTATCAAAGGATCCAAGTGTTTCTCGAATCTGCGCCACGATTGGACAGAAGTAGAATAAATGGGTTGTCGGACCTGCTCCGAGCTTGCGGTTTTTACTGCCCGCTCTGTTTCATGAAAATTCAGGCAGGATGCCTCCAACCCTAGGTCACAGTGATTCAGAATACGCGTAACTTGGTTTTCTAAGTCACCCACCACATCCTCGTATTGGATCTTTAACACCTTACCCGGCAAAACAGAGTCCCAATGATCCATCACCCGACGATACTCCAAATAGAACTCGCCAATTTCGTAAAGATCGTAGGTAAAAGGCTGTCCCCTAGCAAATAACTGTTTATAGCTGCCAACACAGCTGTCCAATGGATGTCTAACCGCGTCTATGACCTTCGCATTTGGCAGAATGGCGTGGAGAAACCCTAGGTGAACAAAGTTGTTTGGCAGCTTGTCCGTAAATCGAGGTTTTGCCATATCTCGATGCCGAGATGCACGCTCTAGGTATTCCCGACCAAGCTGGGCAAACGTTTCGTCTGTCAAACCCAAAACAGAATCGGGATAAATAGCCTTTTTCTCACTCAACTTTCGAGTGCTTCGCGCGGTGCGGCTAAGTTCAGGCAACTCATGAGTACCCTCCACCTGGGAGTGACTCGCTAAGATTTGCTCCAGCAGCGTAGATCCAGAGCGAGGTAAGCCAACTATCAGAATCGCCGAATCATCTGACGCGCCTGCTCCTTGGTGTGCCTCAAAAAATTCGTGGCTAAAAACACGAATAACATTGTCGTGACTATCTAAGGTATTGACCGGATCATAGTTCTCTAGCTGCCGGCGAGTCTCATTTCCTTCTTTGTAATAATTGAACCCGCGATCGTAATCACCCCAATCTTCGTAGGCCTTGCCCAAAGCAAACAAGAAGTTGGCTTTAGGTTCTGCGCCCAAGTCAGGGTTCGCAATCTGCTCCTCCATGCCACGCACTTCTTCATTGGAAAAGCGAAAGGTTTTTAAGTTTGCAAGACTCCAATAGGCTTCGCCATGGCCGGGGTTATGCTCTGCGCACTGCCGATAGGCCTGGATTGCGTCCTCTTGACGGCCTATGGTCTTCAACACATGGCCGAGACCAGCCAACGCTCCAGCATTCCCCGAATGCTTAGAAACCGCTTGTTCAAAAAATTCTAACGCTTTGACGTGATCGCCAGACATGGCGCAAACCGTACCGTAAGCGGTATATGCGTTTGGTAAATCGGGCTTTAACGCCATGGCCTTTTCCAAAGCTTTTTGAGCTTCAGGTATTTGGTCTTGTTCTTGATGAGCCAGACCTAGGTCCATCCAGCCCTGGAAAAAATCCGGTGCAAGACGCAACGCCTTGTTGAGCAAAACTTCTGCGTCTCCCCATTGTTTGGCACGCATAGCAAGCCCCGCCAACAGCCTTAATGCATCAACGTCATTGGGATCCTGAACCAAGACACTTCGATAAGTGCGTTCGGCCTCTTTGAGATTGCCCATTCTTTGTTGTTGTAAACCTCGGACCAGGTCTTCCCGAAACGGCGTGAGTTTGAAAGAAGCCTCAAACTCCGCGCTGGCATCATCGCTGCGGCCCAATCCTGATAGTACCTTACCGAGTTTGAGCTTGATTGAAGAACTATCCGGCTCCAATCGACTGGCGGTTTGCAAGCACTCTAGAGCTGCCTGCAATTTACCCTGGAGAATATACACCTCCGCCAAACCTTCATGTCCTTTCGAAAACCCAGGATACATCTGCACCGCTTTTGACAAAGGACCTTCAGCCCGACCGGGCTTATCCTGTTGTAGTAACGAGGCACCCAATAGACACAACAGGTTGGGGTCGTTCGGCACCTCATCTAAACCCTTACGACAGACCTGCTCCGCCGTCTCGGGGTCGCCGCCACGCAAAAAAGTCACCGCTCGTTCGAAAGAAGCCTTCGCAATTTCCAGATCAGTACTGTGCACTCTTTACTCTTCAGGATTTAATTATCTCCGCGGCATATTATAGGAATTACTTTGAATGAGATATACACTGCATAAAAGATCTATCAGCGCCAAGACAATGGACCATGAGCTTCGACCACGCACTACGTACTACCGGCTTTGCATCCAGTATTGAAATCCCCTTAACGGCGAACACCAGTACTGACCAACTGCTCGCAATGGCGAAGTCCGTCGACGCAACTGCTGATGCAGTCTTTGTGCCGGACAATCGTTTCTCCCACGTTCACGCGTCTCCGGTGTCTGTGTGCGCCGTTTTGCTAAACAACGGCATCGCACCAATAATGGAATTGGGGTGTCGTCACAGGAATCGTGTCGCGCTGATCAGCGAACTTCTAGGCGCTAGAACACTGGGCGTGGAGTCTCTGTTGCTGGTGCGCGGGAAGAAAGCGCCGCAAGAATTTCTGTCTCAAAAAAAATATGTTGTCGACACCAATGTCACAGAACTCCTGGGCACCGCAAGAAACATCAACCATGATTACGAACTGCCGGAATCAAAACCCTTCACCATAGGTAGCAACGTAACAGCCCATGATCCACAACTACACTGGAACCCGGAACGACTCAAACAGAAAATACAGAACGGTTGTCAGTTTGTACTAACGCAGATTTGCTTAGACGCCTCCGTACTCGAGAGATATGTAGAACATCTGGTGTCACACAACCTACTTCAAAAGGTGAGCTTGATTGTTTCCGCGGCGACCTTTCCGTCATATCAGTCCCTAGAACAGTTGCTAAAGGATCGCACCCATTTGATAATTAGCGACCAAAACATTGCGCGATTAAAATCGGCGCGTAATCCAGAGCAGGAAACCGTGAAAGTTTGCACGGAGTTTCTACAAGCTGCAAAAGATATACCTGGTGTTTCAGGCGTACACCTTTACGGTGATGATGTCAGCCTAAATGTAGCGGCTTTGGCACAAGCTATGGCTTAGCGCCTTTGTAACTAAAAACAACCTATGCGGCAAGAACGCCGCGATACCAAAGGTCTATGAAATCAAGAATCGTTTTTATCGGCTCAGGACACAACGGGCTGACCGCAGCAGCCTATCTGGCACGGGCAGGACACAGTGTCCTTGTTTTGGAGCGGCGTCACGTAATCGGTGGCTGCGCTGTTACCGAAGAAATTGACCCAACCAATGAACCAGGCTGTCGAGTATCAACGGCGTCTTACATCGCGAGCATGTTAAACGGCCAAGTCATTGATGATCTTAACCTGGGTTCTTACGGCCTCAGGATGGTCCCCTGCGAACCAGGTGTGCAGGCCGCCTTCTTAGATGGGGACGTGGTGTCCCATTGGAATGATACGGACAAACTCAAAAAAGAGTTGGCGCGGGTAGCGCCAAACGACGCAAAACGTTTTTTCGATACTGAACAAGAGCTCAAATCACTCGCAAGGTATTTACAACCCTTTTTTCTTGAAACACCCATGGACATCGAGGCGAAAGGGCTTGCACGTTGGAAACAACTTTTAACCCTCTGGCGTCGGTTCAAAGGCATGAAAGAATCGGATGCGAGCGGATTGATTGGGTTTATGACCGGATCATTGGGAGAATTCTTAGATCGCCGATTTGAATCAGACAAACTGAAGCGTCTTATCTTATCTAACAGCCTCTATGGAAAACACGGCGGACCTTATCATCCAGGCACGGCAATGGGCCTACTCTTTCATTTATTAGACAGCGGTGAAAATCGGCAGCAGGGGTTCCAAGGCCATGTCATCGGTGGCATGGGCGCAATCAGCGAGAGTCTGGCCAAGGCTTGCGCAGATCTTGGTGTTGTCATACGCACCGATGCCACGGTCAAGGAAGTCAACGTTCATGGCGGCATCACCAAGGGAGTCACACTGCATGATGGTGAATTTATCGAAGCATCCGCGGTCGTATCCAACGCGGACCCAAAGCACACATTCTTAAAACTGGTGGACGCAAGCCATTTGGCTTCGGACTTTCGAGAGTCAGTCAGCAACATCACCATGTCGGGCCCGTGTGGCAAAGTAAATTTCGTTCTCGATCGAGAACCACAAATCACTGGCATGCCTTCAAGCCATACACCAGTAGAACGCTCACTGTTCACCTTAATTCCAACCTTGCAGGAAGCGGAGGATAGTTACAATGAAGCTCGCCAAGGCCTAATTCCCAATAAACTTTGGGTGGACTGTGTCTTAGCCTCCAACGTTGATGACACTTTGACAGAACGGGGGCGTCATGTTCTAACATGTTTTGTTCAGTATCTTCCCTTTGAGTTACGGGATAGCAATTGGGAGGAACAACGGGAGACTCTGGGTAACAAAGTAATCTCCATCATCGGTCAGTACGTGTCTGGATTTGAGGAATCCATTAAGGCTCAAGACACAATTACGCCACTGGATTTGGAAACACGATTTGGCATCACCGAAGGAAACATATTTCACGGAGACATCGCTCTGGAACAAATGTTCTTCTCTAGACCTGTTTCCGGGTGGTCCCGATATCGAACACCCATACGGGGCCTTTATCTTTGTGGAGCCGGCACGCATCCAGGGGGCGGCGTCACTGCAGCGCCTGGGTACAACGCTGCCAAGGTTATAAAGAGAGAACTAGGATGAAAGTGACACCGACAGGGCTTGCCATCATATGGGTCATGGGCGCGGTTTTTACGGCCAGTGTCAGCGCACAAGATCGAGCGATTTTGGGTGGCTGGCTGATTGATGGTCTGGACGACAACAGACAAGAAGATCGAGCCATTTTGATCAGCGGTAATCGCATTACAGGGGTGATCCACCCCTCGGATGTACCTAAAGATGTCCCGATTATTGATCTCGGAGAGGCAACCTTATTGCCTGGAATGATAGACGCACATTCTCATCCTTTAATTTATACAGACGATTACCAAACCACTCACTTGAAAGAGTCTTCAGCCTATAAAGCCCTAAGGGGTTTAGCCGCCGTACAAGATAACCTTCAAGCCGGCTGGACCTCTCTCCGTGTGGCTGGAGATGCCGATGTAGCTTACGCAATGAATGACGTAAAAAAAATCATCTCAGAAGGACGTTTTAAGGGGCCTAGACTATTTGGTGCGGGTCACTACATCTCAATTACCGGCGGCGGCGGCGACGTCAACTATATTTCTCACGAACAATCAGTAATTGCAGACGGCCTGGTAGTAGATGGTGTTGATGAAATGCGAAAAGCCATACGCCGGGAAGTCAAATTCGGAAGCGACTGGATCAAATTATTGGTCACAGGAGCATTCATGTCAGCTGGTGACAACCCCAGAGACGTTCACTTAAGCCCAGACGAATTAGCCGCGGCCATAGAAGAAGCCAACCGCTTATCGGTCCCCGTTATGGCCCACGCTCATGCTGCCGAAGGCATCAAACAAGCCGTCCTGGCGGGTGTGCGCTCCGTTGAACATGGCAGTTTCATCGACGATGAAGGAATCAGTCTGATGAAGAAACACGGGACGTTCTTGATTCCCACAATGTACATCGGTGACTACTACGTTCAAGAAAGGGCAGATAGCGAAGCACAGGCGAAACTAATCGCACTGACCATCGCTACACGAGACGACTTCTTTGAACGCATCGGCAAAGCTATTCGCGCCGGCGTCAAGATAGGTGTGGGTTCAGATTTTGGCGGTTATGACGCCACCATCAACGCGCGAGAGTTTCGAACCCTCATCGAAGCAGGCATGACGCCCATGCAGGCAATCAAGGCAGGTACATCCGTCAACGCCGAGCTCTTAATGCGAGATGATCTTGGGGTGATAGCCGAGGGCAAGTTGGCCGATATCATTGCGGTGAAGGGGAATCCACTTGAAGACATAACGGAATTGGAAAGGGTTATTTTTGTGATGAAGGATGGGGAGGTGGTGAAGGGGCCTGATTAGCCACACTAAGTCATCCTGCCGAATGGCAGGATCCAGTCAATACTATGCCGCGAAGCGGCTCCTTCGATACAAAACTACAAAAGTATCACCCTATTAACCTGTGTCGCTTCGCGACTCTTTCTCACTGGGTCCTGAGCCTCCGGCCCAGGATGACGGGAAACCAGACACGTCACCTCACCCTCCAAACACCCTCCCCACATACCATCGATCAAAGGCATGGACATATTCTTCCCACCAGTGATAACGACCTTGGCGATATCCTGCGGAACGGACACCTAGCATCATGTTCTCGCACAGCTGCCAATCTTGCTTGTTTGTGATGTCCCAAAATTCAATGGCGTCAGCTGGGTCAAAACCTTCTTTTGCAATTTGCTCTGGTGAAAAAAACCACTCGGTTTCGATAAACACTTGATCGGCACTCTTGGGCCAAACATAGTGCGTCAACAAGTAATCAGGTGCGAGGCTTAGATACAAATTTGGATAGATGCAAAAGTAGAAGATCATGTTCTTTTGGTCATCTTTCCATCCGGTCAACGTTGACCGTTCAGTCACACCCGAGATACTCATGGTGTTGTATTGCTTTTTGATGCCCATGGGTCCACCGGCAAAGTTCTTACCCATAACATTGTGTGCTGGAAAGTTTCTGTCGTCGGACACTTTGTGAAGTTGGGGGTGTGCGCCGGGGCAATGGTAGCACTCGTTGTAATTCTCACTTACCAGCTTCCAGTTAGCGTCTATGGTGTAATCGTGATGGGCGACACGGGTCAAGTTGTGCAAATCAAGGTGAGAAAGATCGGGAAAGCCACTATAAAACTGCTCTAACG
The DNA here is from genome assembly GCA_039029655.1 of Pseudomonadota bacterium. Classification (GTDB taxonomy): domain Bacteria; phylum Pseudomonadota; class Gammaproteobacteria; order Steroidobacterales; family JBCCFQ01; genus JBCCFQ01. Next base: position 7,940 of record JBCCFQ010000057.1, read on the forward strand.
ACTCAGTGTCCTCGTTTAAACAGATGAACATGAAGCTGTTCCATATGGACAACCTGACTCCAAGCAACGGATAGTCCTCTTTGGAGAACCCTTTTGTTTGCTCCATCGTTGGCGCACTCATTAGGTCACCATCAATACTGTAGGTCCAAGCGTGATAGGGACACTTGATACCCTTGCAACTGCCGCGCTGCTGCTTAAACAATCGTGTGCCACGATGACGACAGACGTTGTGAAATGCTCGGGGTTGGTTTTGTTTGTCGGCCATCACAATGATGGAATTGAGACCCGACTCGACCACGAAAAAGTCGCCTGGTTTTTCCAACCTAGTGCGATGTCCGACGCACAACCAAGCGGGTTCAAAAATCAGCTTTTGCTCTTTTTCGTAAACCTTTGCATCAAAGAAAACCCATCCCGGTGGCGTACGAGCGTCCTCAAATGCTTGATTTGTAAGTGCTAAATCTTCAGACAATCTCGTCTCCTTGGGACTTGCTGACCTTAAAAAAATGTCATACTATGAAATTAGGATCCTATAATATGATAACAAACTATGAAAACCTCGTCTCCACCCCAAGGTGCACAAGCAGCAATTAGAGCCATACGACTACTGAAAGCCTTTACGGTGGATCAGCCCGAACTTAGCTTGGCAGAACTGAGTAAACGAATCGGCCTGAACAAAACTACGGCGCATAGGCTGCTGGCGGCTTTGGAAAGTGAAGCATTGGTTGAAAAAACCAACGTTCGAGGTACTTATCGTTTAGGCCCAGGCACCGTCGCCTTGGGCGCACAGGCCCAGTCCACCAATCATTTACGGGTGAGGACAAGACCTACCCTGGAGCGTCTCGCTCGTCTAACAAGAGAAACTGTAAGTCTTGAAGTCTTGCTTGGCGAAGAAGTGATGACTTTGGATGAAGTAGACGGTGGCCAAATGCTGAACGCCACGGGTTATGTTGGGATGAGATGGCCGGCTTATGCCACTTCGTCCGGCAAAGCGATTCTTGCGAAACAGTCTGTGGAAGACGACTTTTTTTCAAAGCCCTTTGAGTCACTGACTCAAGCAACTATCCCAGATTTTATTTCTCTTCAAAAAGACCTAAGCAGGACTCGGCGTTTGGGTTACGCAACTGACATCGATGAGCTGGAACATGGCTATACATCCGTTGCCGTCGCGCTATCCGATGCGGCCTATGACAACGCAGCTATTTGTATTGGTGGCCCTAGCGCGCGTTTGTCCCGCGACAGGAGAAAAGAGTTAGGTCGCGCACTCATCCGGGAAATCGAGCACCTGCGACACAGCGTTAACTAACCGACTAATAGTCAGCCGGAGGTGTGGTCTTTTTTCGCGGTGGATCCCAAAACGGTGCAGTCACAACGTCGCACTTAGCCATCATCCTCGACCAGTGTAGCTCCCGTTGATAGTAGATCTCCGCATGAAGGTCATTTGAATCGTCAGCATACTTGGCTTCTACATTGGCAATGGCGATGTTCTTTTTGGACACCGGCGACCACATTGCCGAAGTGACAAAGCCTACTTGTTTATTCTTACCAGAATAGACATACGACGCCTCAGCTGGTTTGTTGCCTTCGATATCTAGCTTCACAACACGCCACTTGGAGAGGCCCTTCTCTTTTTCGCGCAACAAAGCTTTTCGACCATTGAAATTCGACTTATTAAGATCCACTAGCCACCCCAGGTTTAGCTCGTAGGGTGAGCGAGTTCTGCCCGGTCTTACAATTAGGTCAGCCGGCAAAAAGTCCACTTCTGCCTGGAGAAATCCTGCTTCGATACGCGTCATTTCCAGGGCGTGACTACCAATGGGTCGGATCCCATGAAGGCGTCCAGCTTCGAACAGGTCATCCCACAGCGTAATAGCCAAACCCGGATGTATCCACAACTCGTAACCCAAGTCCCCAGTGAAACCTGTGCGGGACACCATCAGTTCCGCGCCACCGAAACTGAAGTGCGTGAGCTGAAAAGGCTTTAGTTCTTCAATCTTTGGTAATCCTAAGGCTTTCAGAACAGCACAGGAGGTAGGCCCCTGCACGGCAAGCGCGGCAACTTGATCAGTCTCATCAACAACATCTACATCGAACCCAATGGCAGATGCCTTAAACCATGCTGCGTGTCGCCCATAGGAACACAGGCGATAGTCCCCTTCGCTCAAATGAAAGATGGTCCCATCGTCAATGACTTTGCCGGCATCATTACACCAAACCGCATAGGCCACGCGACCCGGCTTCACTTTTTCCATATCGCGGGTTACCAAACGATCCAAATAAGCCGTCGCATCAGGACCGGTGATTCGATACTTAGTCATGGGGCAGATATCAAATACACCTGTGGCATTCCGACAAGCAAAATACTCAAGCTCTGCGTCAAAGTACGCGTCTGATGTGGTGTACCCCTTCCATGGGTGCCATAGGTTTAATAGATTCGCAGCCGCAGTTCGAACATGAAAGGCGGTTTGCAATACGGCTTCGGATACGGCTGGTGTACTCATCACTTCGCCCCCTTAATGATGACTCTTGCCGCATTCCTGCCAGGCAAACCCGTAATGCCACCACCTGGATGAGCCCCGGCACCGCAAAAGTACAATCCATCCACAGGTGTTTGGTACTGCGCAGCACCCGCCACGGGTCTTACAAACAAAAACTGATCTAAGGTCAGTTCACCATGATGCCAATGTCCCCCCTGAGTTCCATAACGATGCTCGATGTCTGCTGGGCTCAAAACATCCGTGGCTAATACTTGTTCACGTAAATCGGGTGCGTATCGATCCAGTACAGAAAAAATTTGCTCGGCGAAACGTTGTTTTTGCTGAGTACTCCATCCCGAACGTAGCTTGTAGGGGGAGTACTGCACGGTTGCTGACAACACATGTTGACCCGGGGGTGCTAAGTCAGGGTCGCACAC
>JBCCFQ010000058.1:0-10835 GCA_039029655.1 Pseudomonadota bacterium
CGTGTTTTTTCTTATTTCACCGATGGCGCTAATGCGTCCGTCTACTGGGCAAGCGACGTTTGGAGTCTGACTGATGGGCCTGGACTCCGCTCGTAATTCACGTGTAAAAAAATCGTTGAAACTGCGGTAGTCTTTAAGGTCGCGTCGTTGTGCATCATCCAATTCGATGTTGAGCAACCCTTTAGCGCTCTTGATAAAGAGATCCTTAAACCACGGTGCCTCTATTCGAGCAAACCAGTTGACTAGACCGGTGATTGCGTGATGGGGCAGTATTGCCTGGGCCTTTGCAAAAAGACTGTTCACGGATGACCTCTTGTGACCCGGCCAGTGATCTCGGTTTGAGAGCCATCTTGCCAAGAAAGAACAAAATCAACCTCAGAGTTTTCGGATACAGGGCTGAGAAAGCCGATCAGCATTAAGTGTAGGCCGCCGGGTTCGAAGGTCACTACATCATTGGCATCAACCACAACGTGCTCTTGCTGTCGCATACGCGATACACCGTCTATGGTTTCAGTTTTGTGCATTTCAATTACCTCAATGCTTTGGCTTTCGACCTGAATCAACGTGCGTGGTTCTTTCGTAGTATTCCGGATAACCATGTAAGCCGCCGTCATCTGCATATTTGGCGCAGGTGGTCGGACCCAAACGTTTTCCACGTTAACCGAGCCAGGGTTATCGCACCCGGTTAGTAGGAAAACTGCAATCACGATGACAACCATTCTAAGGTGCATAGTGCTTCAATATTATTCTGTAATCTGTGGCAATGCTCTGGGCATCGTGGGGTGTGGTAAAAACCGCTTTTAACTCGGCTGCTGGAGACACCAAGAAAATGGATGCTGTGTGATCCACAGTGTAGCCGCCGTTGTTATCGGGGGTATAGGAGTACGCCACGCCTAACTCTTGGGTGAGAGCCTGAATCTTTGAGATATCGCCGGTTAAGCCGGTGATATTTTCGCCAAAATGGGGCAGGTAGTTTGCTAGCTGTTCCGGCGTGTCCCTGGTTGGATCAACGCTCACCATGGTGATGTGTGGTTGTTCTGGGCTGTCCAGGTCCACCAGTGTCTTTTTGACCTGAGTTAGCAAGAATAGGGTTGTAGGACAGACATCTGGGCAGTGGGTGAAGCCAAAGAAAACCAGCGTCCATCGATTCAAAAAGCCCTCCTGGGTGAAACCAGCGCCGGTTTGATCCAGCAATTCCAGGCTCGGCATGGGGCGACTGGTTTGAAAAACCGTGGCGTTGGTTTCGGGGGGTGCGGCGTCCTGATTAAGCTGTTTGGAAAGCCAAAGTCCGCCGGTGGCGGCAACCGAAGCCACCAGGACGAAAAAAAGTTTATTCATAATTAATAAGAGAAGGGTATTATCGTTTGTTTGAGAAGGTGCCCATGTTAGCCTCACCCGACAGTTTGATACAGGAGTTTCGCACGATCGCAGACTTTGTCCGCTGGGGTGCCACTGAATTCGCGCGGGCAAACCTTCACTTTGGCCATGGTACAGACAATCCCTTGGACGAATCCCTTAGTCTGGTGCTTCACTCGTTGAACCTAACCCACGATATTCCAGAGAGTTTGCTGCAAACCAATCTTTTGGAGACCGAGAAGCGCCAAATTGTTGACCTACTCAGCAAACGCATTGTTGACCGGGTGCCCGCGCCTTACCTGACCGGGTCGTCACAGTTCATGGGTTTACAATTTAAGGTGGATCAACGAGTGTTGATTCCCCGTTCTCCTATTGCGGAACTGATCGAGAAGGAGTTCGCGCCGTGGTTGGTGGGAGCACCGGACAGCATTCTGGATCTTTGCACTGGCAGTGGCTGCATCGCCATAGCTTGTGCCTATGTGTTCCCTGACGCCACGGTCCACGGTACTGATATCTCCGAAGACGCGTTGCAGGTGGCACAAGACAACGTGATGCTACACGGTCTGGAGCGACGGGTGACTCTTAGCAACGGCGACTTGTTTAATGCGGTGGCGGATCAAAAGTTTGATCTAATCGTATCCAATCCTCCCTATGTGGGAGATGAAGAAATCGCCGATCTGCCGGCGGAGTATCGTCACGAACCGGGTTTGGCCCTAAGATCCGGTACTGATGGCCTACAGGCAGTCACCAGTATCCTCACACGCGCCAGCCAACATCTAAATCCCGATGGGTTACTGGTGATTGAAGTGGGAAATACTGAAAACACATTGATACATCAATTCCCAACCCTGGCTGCTACCTGGGTTGAGTTAGAACATGGTGGGTCCGGTGTCTTTGTTATTGACAAGAACAGTCTGGATTCACAACGTTTTTTCGCTAGTTAGATCTAAATAGGCCCAATTGCTATGGCGGGAAATTCCATTGGACAGATTTTTACCGTGACAACCTTTGGTGAAAGTCATGGTCCTGGTTTGGGTTGCATCATCGATGGTTGTCCACCTGGACTACCACTGGATGAGAAGGACATCATGGCTGATGTGGAAAGACGCCGAACTGGCACCTCTCGTTTCACCAGTCAGCGTAAAGAACCGGATCAGGTGCAAATTCTGTCGGGTGTGTTTGAGGGGCAGACAACAGGGACTCCCATCGGGTTATTTGTCGCCAATCAAGACCAAAAACCCAAGGACTACAGCAATATCAAAGATAAGTTTCGACCCGGTCACGCTGACTACACATATTTGCAAAAGCACGGCCTGAGGGACTATCGAGGGGGTGGCCGATCCTCCGCAAGAGAGACCGTTATGCGGGTTGCTGCCGGGGCCGTGGCGCGTAAATATCTAAAGGATACCTTCGGTATTCAAATCAGAGGGTTTCTGGCTCAGCTAGGCCCAATTCCGCTGCAGCCTGTTGACCTGGATACGGTAGATAGCAATCCGTTTTTTTGTGCTGAGCCCGAAAAGGTTCCAGAGTTAGAAGAATTCATGAAAGCGTTGATTAAGTCCGGGGACTCGATCGGCGCCCGAGTCAATGTGTTGGCCACCGGGGTACCTCCCGGTTGGGGAGAACCGGTGTTTGACAAATTGGGCGCTTCTATTTCCCACGCTATGATGAGCATTAACGCGGTCAAAGGCTGTGAGATTGGTGCCGGATTTGATGTAGTGGGCCAAAGGGGGACGGAACATCGGGACGAGATGACTGCTGACGGTTTTCTCAGTAATAACGCTGGCGGTATGTTAGGCGGTATTAGCAGTGGTCAAGACATTGAGGTGAGTATTGCGGTGAAACCTACCTCGAGCCTGAGGTTGCCCGCCCGCACCATTAACGATAAAGGTGAAGAGGTTGAGATCGTGACCCATGGCCGCCATGATCCTTGTGTCGGTTTACGCGCCACACCCATTGCCGAAGCTATGCTTGCCATTGTTCTAATGGATCATTGTCTGAGGCACAATGCACAAAATTTCGGTGTTGAATATCCGGTCCCCCCATTAGGATAATGACGGGATCTAGTTGTCTTTTTATTAGAATCAGGAAGTGACAGTCAAATGAGTCGTGCAGTTAACGTCGCCGTCGTTGGAGCTACGGGCCTCGTCGGCGAAACCATGTTAAGTGTTTTGGAGCAGCGTCAGTTTGCAACAGAATCCATAGTAGCGCTGGCCAGCGAGAGATCTGCCGGTAACCAGGTGATGCATGCTGGTAAAAACCTCGTGGTGCAAGATCTGGCCAAATTTGATTTTTCCAAGACGGACATAGCGCTTTTTTCTGCTGGTGGAAGCGTGTCTAAAATCTATGCGCCGAAAGCGGCAGCCGCAGGGGCGGTAGTTGTAGATAACACATCTTGTTTTCGATATGACAAAGACATCCCGCTGGTTGTCCCTGAGGTGAACCCGGACCATTTAGCGAGCTATACAGACCGCGGGATTATTGCGAATCCAAACTGCTCCACCATACAAATGGTGGTGGCACTAAAGCCTATTTACGATGCTGTGGGTATCTCTAGGATCAACGTTGCCACCTATCAAGCGGTGTCTGGGGCTGGCCGCAGTTCGGTTGAGAAATTGGCGAAAGACACCGCTCAGTTGCTCAATGGTCAGGGTATGGATGACGAAGCTAAGGCCGCCACCATAGCCTTCAACGCTGTCCCTCACATTGATATGTTTCAAGATAATGGTTACACCAAGGAAGAAATGAAAATGGTGTGGGAGACCAGAAAAATCATGGGTGATGAGAGCATCCAAGTGAATCCAACCGCGGTGCGTGTTCCGGTCTTTTTTGGCCACTCCATGGCGGTCCATATTGAAACCATTGATGATATTGAAATTGATCAGGTCAACGGCTTGTTGGATGGTGCGCCGGGTATTGAATTAGTGCCCCATTTTGATCGTTATCCAACGGCCGTGGCGGATGCGGCGGACAACGATCCCGTATATGTCGGTCGAGTTCGAAAAGACATCTCACACCCCAAGGGGCTAAACTTGTGGGTTGTGGCTGATAACGTTCGCAAAGGTGCTGCGCTCAACAGCGTGCAAATTGCTGAAATTTTGGTAAAAGACTATTTATAAGCTATAGTTAGGCGCCGAACGTCAAGAGGCTTGTTAACATTTCTTTCTTGAAAGTAGTCAAACCGATCTGAATAGTCAGATTAGGGTTTAGGGAGTTTACATGCTGCGTAAGTTCGCTGGCTGTTTATTGGTTTTTGGGGTATTCGTCGCACCTTTAAAGGTTTGGGCTCTAGGATTGGGAGATATCCGTCTGGATTCGGCTCTCAATCAACCCCTTCGTGCAGAAATCGAGCTTGTTTCCGCCACCCCGGAGGAAGTAAGCGAACTCACAGTGGGTTTGGCTTCGGCGGATGCGTTCGCCAGCTACGGATTGGATCGCCCCAGCTATCTGTTTGATTTACGGTTTAATTTGGAGCGCAGAGGTGGCAGTTTTTTTGTCAATGTGACTTCTGTGCAGCCCATGAAAGAGCCATTCGTGGTGATGCTGGTTGAAGCGGTATGGCCCCGGGGCAGACTCCTTAGAGAATATACGGTTTTCCTAGATCCACCCGTATTCGTAGAGTCCACGGAACCTCCCGCTCCTGTAGCGTCACCCAGTGCGGGTTCCCAAAGTTCTGATCGCAGCGGTAGTTTTCAACGGCAGACGACACCCAGCACTACCACCGCCCCGGCGACGACTACCCAAACAGCACCCTCCTCGGGCGCGTCTGTAGATCAATATAGAGTGCAACGTGGCGATTCCCTGTGGGCCATCGCTGACCGTTTTCGTCCCACGGACGTGACGGTCAATCAAATGATGATTGCGTTGTACCGAAACAACCCCAACGCCTTCGATGGCAACATTAATTATTTACGATCGGGCGCGACCCTGGGGATACCCAATCGAGGGGATGCGCTTTATTACGGCGACCAGGAAGCCAATTCGCAAGTCAGTGAACAAAACCGACAGTGGCGGGCAAGTAGAGGGCAGGCCGTGGCTCAGCAGGAGCCAGCAGCTCGACTCGAGTTGGTGCCGCCAGAAGAGGGTGTTACCCAAACGGGCAGCTCCGACGCTGGCGCCGATACTCAGCAGGTCTCCGAGCTTGAGGCCAGAGTGGCAGAACTGGAACAACAGCTCGCAGACGCCCAGCAAGAAAATGAACGCCTGATTAACCTTCAAAGTGATCAACTGGCCGGGTTACAGGACACATTGGGTGAAACCGAGGAGACAACGCCGAGTCAGCCTGAGGAGACTCAAGAGCCCGTAGCCGAAGTGGACACGGGTGAGGAAGTATCGGAAACCGAAGAGCCCGTCGCGGGACTGGTTGAAACACCCGAAACAACCACGGATGTCGCGGAACCTGCAGAGGAAGCCGAGACCACCACGCCGCCACCCGTGATTTCGACACCAGAGCCGTCGTTGGTGGATAAAGCCATAGACTTTGTTAAAGGCTTTTGGTTGTACCTGCTCATGGGTGTGGTTGCCCTAGGTCTGGTACTTGTATTCATGCTGCGAAGGGGTTCTGACGACGCTGACGAGTCTTGGGATACCGGCGAGTGGGATGAACAAAGTACCTTGGCGCCGGAAGAGTACGAGCCTACGGAGTCTCAACCACCCCCAAGCTTTGATGGCGATGAAGCTATCGTAGTGGTGGAAGGCGAAAAAGGGGAAGAGATCGCCGATCCGACCCAAGAATTCGCTGTGGATGAACGGTTGTTTGAGGACACTGGTACATTCACTCCCGGTGAGTTAGAGATAGAAAAAGCTGAGCAAGCCAAGGCGGACGCTGGCGAGACGGCAGAATACCCCTTCGAAGACACAATGATCGGACACGATGCTTTACAGCTGGACGAGTCCGACCCGGTGGCTGAAGCGGACTTCCATATGGCCTACGGGTTGTATGACCAAGCGGCAGATCTGGTCAGTGCCGCGGCCGACAAAGCCCCGGAACGTCAAGATCTAAAAATGAAGTTACTTGAGATTTTCTTTGTTTGGGGTAACAAAGAGAAGTTCCTGGAGAGCGCTAAGGAATTGAAGGAGTCCTTGGGTCCCGGTGCCGGAGGCGAGTGGGACAAAGTAGTCATCATGGGTAAACAATTGTGTCCTGAAGAAGCCCTTTTCGCGGGAGATTTCTCCGCAGGTGAGGTTGATCTGGCCCTGGAAGGTGGAGACGCGGGAGAAGTTGACCTGCTCACCGGCGAAGAGGGTGGTACAGACATGATCGAACTCGATCTGGATGAGGCCTTGTCGGCGGGTCCCGTTGTAGGGGGTGATGCAGATACTGACGCCGAGACCAGAGAGGCTTCGGTAGACGAGCTTCGTGAAGACATGGACGGTCTGGTAAAAGAGACCACACTCAACCTGGGTGATGCCGGTTTGGATTTAGACCTTGGTTTAGACCAAGCCAATGAGGAAGTCCCTGCAGTCCAAGAAACAGACCAGGTCGAGCAACCCCTTCAGGATTTGGGTGAGGCGTCGGATGTAGTAGACATCGACTTTGAACTCAAAGCGGAAGATACCCGTGAGACGGCAGTTCTAGAAGAGCCTAATGTGGGCTCTAGTGACGAGACTGTTTTGGCCGACTTAGAAGGCCTTGATGAACTCAGAGAAGCAGTGGATGGTGGAGAAGATGCCACGGCCCGTTTGGGTGACCTGGGCTTAGGCGCCGATGATGATGCCACTGTGGCAGCACCAAGAGTTGAAGTTGAAGCCACCGCCGGCACGGTAGAAACATTGACCTTACATAGTCAACCTGATGAGTTGGCGGACGATGACTTTTCGGGTGATGATCAAGCTACGGTACAAACGCCCCAACTAACAGCGGCAGACGCGACGGTTGAAGCACAGACTCTTACCCTAGGTGACGATACTGTTGAGGCGTCCGGCTTAGCCGACTTTGACGTGTTTGCTTCGGATCAAACTGCTGAGCTCCAGGGAATGGATTTGTCCCAGGATGCGCCTTCATCGGATTCAACTGCGGATTTCGACGTATTCGCCGATGGTGATGCTGAAACCATGGAAACCAATGTGGACTTTAGTTTGGATGACGAAGCCACCACAGAGGCTGAGATGCCGGTTGATCTTGGAGATCCTACGGAGCAAATGCCTGCTGCCAATGATGAATTGGACGAAGTGGGCACAAAGTTAGATCTTGCTCGAGCTTTTATGGATATGGGAGATTCCGACGGTGCTCGAAGCATACTTGAGGAAGTCCTCGATGAGGGCAACTCCAATCAGCAACAGGAAGCAAAAAATCTACTAGATAGCCTCGCCTAAATCGGCGAGGCTTCTGTCTTTTCTAACCCGGGACTTAAGCGTTTGTGTCACGTATTGCATTAGGCGTGGAATACGACGGTACCTCGTACGTTGGCTGGCAAAGGCAAAAAGACGGTCAAAGTATTCAAGAGCGTGTTGAGGCTGCCCTTAGTCGTGTCGCTGATCATCCTGTCCAAGTGACTTGTGCCGGGCGCACTGACGCTGGGGTGCACGCTTGGGGTCAGGTGATTCACTTCGATAGCGATGCGCCACGCAGTGATCGTGCCTGGGTTCTAGGGGCGAACAGCAACTTGCCCCAGGACATCGCGGTTACTTGGGCCAAGTCGGTGGGAGATGGGTTCCACGCACGGTTCAGTGCGTTGTCTCGAACCTACGAGTACCTAATACTAACTCGACGTGCGCGATCACCTTTGACTCATACCAGAGCAGTCTGGACGTACAAAACACTGGACACTAAGGCTATGTCGGCGGCAGCCCAGTCGCTAGTCGGAGAGCATGACTTTAGCGCGTTTCGAGCAGCCTCTTGTCAAGCAAAGTCGAGTCACCGAAACGTTCAGACTCTATTGGTATCTAGAGTTCCCGATGGCGTAATCGTGCGCATTACCGCCAACGCGTTTCTGCAACATATGGTTCGAAACATTGTGGGTGTGCTCCTAGAGATAGGCGGTGGGGAGCAGGAGCCCGGCTGGGCAGAACAAGTATTGGCGTCCAAGGATCGACGACGGGGCGGCGTTACGGCCCCCGCTCAGGGTTTGTATTTCGTGCAGGCCAGCTATCCGGAGGAATTCAATATTCCGAAGAGCAGACCTTTGGATTTGATGTCAATATCGTGAATTGTTGGATTAACCACAATGCCTGGTTACACTGTGCACACATAAGAGTGAGTAACAATGAGTTGGTTTGACAAGATAATTCCAAGCCGTATCAAAACCCAGCGACGGACTAAGTCTGTCCCCGAGGGGTTGTGGATCAAGTGCAATGGTTGTGCTGAACCTTTGTACAAGGCCGAATTGCAACGCAATCTAAGTGTGTGTCCAAAGTGTGGTCACCACATGCGTATGGGAGCGCGTGAAAGATTGTTGTCATTCTTGGATCCCGACTCGACTTCAGAGATTGGTGCGTCCCTGACGCCTGTGGATGTGCTCAAGTTTCGTGACAGCAAGAAATATCGCGATCGTTTGTCTCAGGCACAAAAATCCACCGACGAAGAGGATGCCTTGGTTGCCATGCAAGGGACACTCCTTGGACGTCCGGTGGTTGCCTGTGCGTTTGAGTTTCGTTTTATGGGGGGCTCAATGGGTTCCGTGGTAGGTGAACGATTCTTGCGTGCAGCTCAAATCAGTTTGAACGAGCGACGCCCGTTGATTTGTTTTTCTGCCAGCGGTGGTGCACGAATGCAGGAAGCGCTTTTGTCGCTAATGCAGATGGCAAAAACCAGCGCCATGCTGGCGAAACTGGCTGAGGAGAGTATTCCTTACATCTCGGTGTTAACCGATCCCACGATGGGAGGCGTATCAGCCAGTCTCGCGATGCTTGGAGACGTAAACATTGGCGAACCCAAGGCGTTGATTGGTTTTGCAGGGCCTAGGGTGATTGAACAAACAGTTGGAGAGACACTGCCAGAAGGGTTTCAACGTAGTGAGTTTTTACTGGAACACGGTGCTATCGATATGACCCTGGACCGCCGGGAGCTTCGGGACACGGTGTCCGATTTGCTAGAGATGATGTGTCATTTTCGAACCCCTGAGCCTCAAGAACCCGAGATCCTTCCGGAAGTCGACGAGTCAGAATAATTTGTCTACACCCAATGCTGAAACGGACCTTATGGACTGGTTGGCGTGGCAGGAAGGACTACATCACCAGGAAATCGACCTTGGTTTGGAGCGAGTCGGACAAGTTGCTCGTGAGTTAAACCTACCGAACGAACATTCCACAATTACCGTTGCCGGAACCAATGGGAAAGGTTCTTGTATCCACTATTTGCAGAGTATTTTTCTGGCTCGCGGCCTTTCGGTAGGCACGTTTACCTCTCCCCATCTAACTCGCTATAACGAACGTGTTCGGGTGAATGGGACACCGGTTGCGGATGATGCTTTGGTGGACGCGTTTCACCGTATCAATACAGCAAGACAACAGATACCGTTGACGTATTTCGAATTCTCCACCCTGGCGGCGCTAGATATTTTTGCGAAGCGTGACTTAGACGTGCAATTGTTGGAAGTGGGATTGGGTGGCAGACTGGATGCTACCAACATTGTTGATGCAAACATTGCCATCATCACTTCCATCGATTTAGATCATCAAGCTTGGTTGGGTAACACCAGGGAGGCCATTGGGTTTGAGAAAGCTGGCATTCTTAAACCTGATTCCCGTGGCATTTGTGGTGATCCGAACCCACCCGATTCCATAGCCCAAGCGGCGGCTGGATGCGGGTGCGAGATGGACTTTTTGACCAGGGACTTCGGTTTTGAAGATGGCGTTCACGACTGGTGCTACTGGGACAGTGACGGTGATGTGGGACATTTACCGAAGCTGAAAAATCACAGTGATGTGCAGATGGCAAATGCCGCTTGTGCAATTCGAGCGACCCGGGTGTCTGGTTTGCCAATACGAGACAATCACTATTTAGCTTTGTCTGAAACTGTTGTCCCAGGGCGTGCTGAAATTGTCTCTGGCGACGTCAATACCTTATTGGATGTTGCTCACAATCCGGCGTCGGTGCGGGTTTTGCGTGAACGGTTAGATCAGATGGATTCACAAAGGGTACTGGGGGTGGTGGGCATGCTTGCTGACAAAGACGTGGAAGATACCTTAGCGCCCATGGTTGGTGCTGTGGATTACTGGTACGTGGGACAAATTCATCATCATCGGGCCATGGACGCCTTTGTGTTGGCGCGCCTCCTTAAACGTATAGGCGCTAAGGAGGTGCGGGACTTTGATTCCGTTGAACAAGCAGTGAGTGTGGCTAAAACCGACTCGGTGAAGGGCGATACTCTGTTAATCTTTGGTTCATTCCACACGGTAGGGGCGGCATTGAGTGTTGGGATATAATCGGCCCCCTATGAGTATTGAGGTGCAAGATGGATCAAGGTCTTAAACAGCGTCTGGTGGGCGCCACGGTCTTGATTTTGTTGGGTGTGTTGTTGATTCCTTGGCTGCTGGAC
>JBCCFQ010000059.1:0-10737 GCA_039029655.1 Pseudomonadota bacterium
CGTGATCGTGCCACTGCACCAGCACGTGAAGCTGATGGCCTAGCTGGGCTGACACAGCTTTGCACTACTATAGCTGGTGTCTGCCTTCTGTTGTGCCGTTGTCCGCAATGGGTCGAGACTCACCGTAACCACGTGATGTGAGTGTGTCTTCGTCCACACCTTTGCCGATAAGATAATTCAACACCGTTCGTGCTCGACGATCCGACAGCGCTTCGTTGTAAGAAGCCTCACCACGGTCGTCAGTGTGACCTTCCACCTCAACCACCAAATTTGGGTTCTTCAGCAGCGTCGCGGCAGCATCATCCAAGATAGAGTCGGCACCGGCTGCCAGTTCGTGGGAATTGGTTTCGAAGTTAACACCCGGGAGTCGTATCTCTTCTTTGATTTCACAACCTTTGATGTCCACTTCCACATCAGGTTTGGTGTCTGGGCATTCGTCTTTGTGGTCGGGTACACCATCGTTGTCGCTGTCTCTATCACAACCAACTTCGTCTACAGGAACACCGGGTTGTGTATTTGGGCATTCATCATCCGCGTCCAACACACCGTCATCGTCGCCGTCTAGGTCCAGGGTGCAGCCAACCGAATCCACGGGTGTATTGGGCGGCGTGTCCGGACACTGATCGATGTCGTCAGTGACACCATCTCTGTCACTGTCACCTGGTTTCGGTATCAATACACTACCTTCCGGCCCAAACCGACGACCAATAGATACGCCCATATACCATGCGTCTCGATCGTAAAAGTCGGCGTCGCCACGCACAAACCCGGCACCCCCGCCTAGCTCTGCATCAAAGCCAAGACCAAACGCAACCTGAGCCGCGGTTTGTTCGTCAAAAGGTACCGGTCCACCTGTGGCGTCGTTGGATATGACGGATAGACCAGCTTTGACAAAAGGCCGAAAGTTCTCCCCGGGCCGCCACTGGTAGCCCGCCATGAGGGATGGCACTTCATAGGTGATGGCTGCATCGGGAAACGCCGCGCGTATGGCGGGGTTGGCGTTGGTGATGCCAGCTTCGCCTAAGTCTGCGTATTTGAGTTCCACAAAGATGCGTGGTGTGAGTTGTCGGCCAATAAACAGATTGATCCCATTGTCGTGATTTTCACTGGCATCATGAAAAAAGTTATTGGCTTCTTCGTCGGGAGACACGTAGGAGTAGCCATAACCAATACCACCGTACCAACAGCCCTTGTATCCCGCGTTGTCTCGTCCGGGATCTTCACCGGGATAAAACGCGCTTGGATCTTCTGCCGCGGTATAGTGCCCACACAAACTGTCGGCATAGGTGGTGCCGGAGAAGACCAAAACCAAGGGTAACAACAAAACAAAACGTCTGCGCTTTCTCATTACCAGTAGCAAGACCCCCAGCAGCGTTAGCGAGCCGGTGCTGCCACCACCAAAGCCTTCAACGGCGGTTTCTAATTCACCGCTGGTGTCGATGTAGTCCGGAATACCGTTGTTGTTGAAGTCGCCGGTACCTTCGATATCGTCACCTAGACCATCGTTGTCGCTGTCCGTGTCGCGGAAGTCTTCGATACCGTCACCGTCGGTGTCCCTAGGGTTGGTGGGATCATCTCCCGCTTCTTCCTGATCACCGATGCCATCATTGTCACTGTCTGTGTCTTCGGCGTCGGGTAGTCCGTCGCCATCGGTGTCCCCGGTGCCCTCGGTCTCGTCTGGCAACGTATCAAAATCCGAGTCTTGCAGCGTTCCAAAGTCATCCAAGAGATCCGCAGGGTCGCTGATACCGTCCCCGTCGTTGTCGTCATTGTTGTCGACAACCCCATCACCGTCATTGTCAAAGATGGAAAAGGGCGTGCCGTCAATATCATTGGTCCCATCGTTATCGCTGTCGGTATCACGATAGTCGTCCGTGCCATCGCCATCGGTGTCGACGGGATCCGTTATCGTGCCTTGGTTGTTTGCCGGATCATCCACAATGGCGTCACCGTCGGAATCTGGACCCGGTGCTTCCCTAACATCTGGCAAGCTGTCGTTGTCGCTGTCGAGATCTAGATAGTCTGGCAGACCATCCCCATCAGTGTTGGTTGTTGTGCCGTTGTCTTCCACGCCATCGTCATTGGCGTCGTCACCACCAATCACATCGATGTCGTAAACGTCATTAATCTGATCGGCGTCTGCATCATTGTTGACGTCCAAATCCGTTTCCACGGTATCCGGGATGCTGTCATTGTCGGAGTCTGGGTCTAGATAGTTGGGTGCCAAGTCTCCGTCGTTGTCTTCCGGTAGCAAGTCATCGTCAACGCCGTCACCGTTGGTGTCGCTACCACCGGTGTTGTCGGGATCGTACCCGTCATCTACGCCATCCATGTCCGTGTCGTCGCCATTGGACACATCGTCCTCGATAGCATCAGGGATACCATCGTCGTCACTGTCGGGATCTAGGTAGTTGTCGGTACCATCGCCATCACTGTCCACGTTTGTTTCGATAGCATCGGGTATGCCGTCGTTGTCGGAGTCCGGATCAAAAAAGTCTGGTGTACCGTCACCGTCGGTGTCCCTTGGGTTCATGGGGTCTGGGCCTGCTTCTTCCCCGTCGGGAATGCCGTCGTTGTCCGAATCTAAGTCGTTACCGTCATTTAACCCGTCGCCATCGGCGTCCATGTTTTCATCGCCGTCTTGAATACCGTCCCCATCGGTGTCGGAATCGTTGGGATCCGTACCATTGGTATTTTCATCACCGTCAGATACACCATCCATATCGCTATCGCATGCGGCAACCGTATCGTCTGGTACACAGGGGTCATTGGGGTCTGGGTCGGTATCGTCAGGGTCTCCATCCCCATCGCTGTCCATGACACAACCGGGTGCAGTGTCAGAGGGGACGCAAGGGTCGTTATTTGAGGGATCTTCCTCATCATTGACGCCATCGCCATCAGCATCACTATCGTCAGACTCGGTGTAGTCGGGGAGGCCATCACCGTCCCCGTCGTTGGTCTCACCTTCATCGCTGTCCGGGTCACCGTCGCCGTCGGTATCAATGGTGCAACCCATGGCAAACTGTGACGGGACACATGGATCATTGTTGGATGGGTCATCTTCGTCATTAACACCATCACCGTCACCATCGTTGTCGTCAGATTCGGTGTAGTCAGGGAGACCGTCACCATCGCCATCGTTGGTTTCCCCTTCATCACTGTCCGGGTCACCGTCACCGTCGGTATCAATGGTGCAGCCCGTACCGAATTGTGAGGGGACGCAGGGATCGCCGTCATTGGGGTCCATGTCATCGTTGGTACCATCACCATCAGCATCGTTGTTGCTTGCCTCTAGATAGTCTGGTGTGCCGTCACCATCTGCGTCGTCATCTGTGGGGTCGTTGTTGCTATTGGCATCTTCATTGATGGTTAACAAGGTATCGTCGTCATCGTCGACGTCACGCCAATCTCGCGTGCCATCTCCGTCGTTGTCCTGCAAAGGGCTGTTGCTACCGATGGAGTTACCATTGGCAGGCGCGGCCACCGTGTCGTAGTTGTCGTCTAAACCATCGTTGTCGCTGTCATTACTTGCCGGTGACGTATCGGCAACGCCATCGCCATTTGCGTCATGACCTTCAACGGCGTCAGGGACTGAATCATTGTCACTGTCTGTATCAAGGTAATCGGGTTGGTCCAATCCGTCACTGTTAACAATGACGATGGGCGTGCCCCCGTCGTCAACGTCGTATGCGTCATCGAGACCGTCCCCATCATTATCGTTACCTGTGGGTGCTTGAAACCCACCTTCGGTTTGGGCTTCTACATTATCAACAATGCCGTCATTGTCTGAGTCAATGTCTAAACTGTTGTCGATGCCGTCCATATCCGAATCACCAACGACCTCATCGGCGTCGGGCAATCCATCGTTGTCGTCGTCTTCATCTGATGCATCTGGAACACCGTCACCGTCTGTGTCTAACGCCACCAGTGTGGCTGTGTCGGTTCGTGTTGTGGAACCGCCCATAGAATCCAATTGATCGTCGTAGCTTGCAGTGAGTGTGTCTCCGGTTTGGGTGTTTATGTCTCCATCGTTATCGGTACCGGCGCCCACTGCATCACTGGTAGAGAGACTTCCAACAAAAACACTGGTGTCAGCTCCGGTCTCAGTTAGGGTGACCTGCTCAAATTCGCCGGTATTGTCATTGACTACATCAATTACCACCGTATCAGCAACCGCCATATCGGTGTTTAGGTCTACATCGGTGACGGTGATTGTTGCGGTATCACCCGGTGTCAACATGTCATCGATGTCGATGGTGCCGTCAACACCTGGCGCACAGGCGGACAAATCTGCGGCATCTGTGGAATCCACCGTAATGGACTGATAACCCGCTAGCGTGTTGGGTCGAACTGCAACGTCTACCACTGTGCCACCGATAAATCGAGTACGTGCTACAAACGGAGTATCTGAACCGCCCACGTTAGAAAGACCGAAGTGTGCAACGTTTTGATTTTGTGAACCGTGGCCCGTGCCGCCTGATATATCTCGACTACCCAAGACTGCAGTGCCAACGGCGCCTGCATTACAGGAAAAAAGTTGCACCGTCGCACCGAGCGCCGGCCGGCCTGAAGTTGTGGGGAGCACGACGAGATAGTCGCTACTGTCGGTGTCATTGGTCCAATATTCGTTGGCGGTTCCACTCAAGTTGAACAAAACATCCATGTCACCATCTTGGTCTGGATCAGCAAATGCCATGCCTTCACCGTCGCCGCTTGCGGTGATGTTTAAATTGTTTGCAGTGAAAACAAAGCCCCCGTCATTCAGAAATAAGGCGGCGTTACCGGCGTTGGTGTTAAAGGCAACGTCTAAGTCACCGTCATTGTCCACATCGGCACAAGCCACATCGTCACTGTCGCCACCAAAGTTTGTGCGGGCAGTCCAACCAGAGCCCGTGTTTTCGAATGCTTGGCTGGGTCCACCATTGGTGCGTACTACGTCTAAGTCACCGTCGTTGTCTAGGTCACAAAAAGCTGCACCGCCTTTTTCGGCGTTGGGTGCGAGCAGATTCAGCGTAGGGACACGAGTAAACGTGCCCGCTGTGTTGTTCCATAAATCGGCTTCACCATCGGCATCGTTGGTGCCGTCCCGGCGACCGTAAAAATCGACGTCCCCGTCCAAATCGTAATCGCCTACGGCTAAATAGTCGCCGTCGATGTTCCCAGTGTGAACGTCAAAAAAGGAAGCCCCAGAAATGGTGCCCCCCACATTGGTATACATACGCATACCAAAATCGTCGTTGTCGATGAGTAGGTCCAGGTCGCCGTCACTGTCGTAGTCGATCCAGGCCATACCTTCAGAGTTACCTGGATCAAACTCGGCAACTTCGGTAAAACCTGCGGCGGTGCCGTTGGTGTTTCGATAAACAATAATTTTTGTAAAGGATTGGTTGGCGGCAAAATCCAACAAGCCGTCGTTATCAAAGTCGCCCCAGATAACAGCTCGGTCGGTGCTTTCATTGAAACTTCGGCTCAAGGTAAACGTGCCGTCACACTGCCCCATGGTGGTTGATTGCGTATGTAGCTCTGGTGACGTGGCTGCTTGAGTACTGATCAAAACGTCGGTGCAGCTATCGTTGTTGTAATCCCCAAACGCGACCCCGCCGTCCTTGCCTCCAGTAACCCCCAATTCGCCGGACAATGTAAAGTCGGCGTGAGCAACTGGCATTGCCAGTAGAAGGTAGGTGAGAAAAAAGCGCTTAATCAGCGGCCATGACTGATGTGTCGGAAAACGTTTACCCGCGACACCCATCATTCGGGAAAAAAAGGACATGCGCCTTACTCCATTGTGCGGCAGTGGCTTGTTTTTTTATTGACTGCGGTGAGCAAACTGGGCTTTGGCAACACACGCTTAAGCAGCCCCGCTCAAACTCTACTGTACCAGTTTGGCTCCCTGTGTCCATGTGTCTGTTTTTCCAGACTAACGCGGCTTCTAGCCGGATTCTGTTATGATGTTAGGACCTTGGGAGAGGATAAAAAATGATAAAACCCACGAAAGGCACGGTGCTTGTGCTTCTTATGGCGGGCTTTTGCAACTTGGCCGGGGCTCAAGACCTAGTCATACCTGGCAAAACATCCGAGTTAAAGCAAACCCTAGAAACCAAGACCGAGGTGACCTTAAGGGCGCCCGATCAGTCAAATCGGTGTGAAGTGGATCTGGAGCTGGAATACAAACAGATGGACACGGAAGCGGAGGTCACGACTTACGCCAGTGTCCCGGGGTGTAGTCATGCCTCTGGACCTTACAGACTCCATCTAACCTATATAGACAACAACGATGAATCACACTCTGTCGAGCACGACGAAGAGTGGAGTCTCCTAAACAACGGCGTAGCAACAAAGCAGTACTCTCTGGCCGAGGACGTATACCTAACTCGGGTCTATGTGCGACGAGTGCGCTGCGAATGTGCTGCTGGGGTTGTTGAGCCTTAATCCTGGGCGCGCCGTGCAACCTCAGGTCAGCCGTCCTCCAGGAGAGTAATCAATTCACGATACTTGACCTGATCAAACGCGGGCAAAGAGCAACGACCGTTTGTACATACAAAACCTGATGCCTTGTCTAACACTGGGTACTTGACGTCTGGGTTTGGCAACGGACCCTCGGTGGTGTCCCACCATTCGATGCGTTTGTACCAACCGGGCTGAGATCGCGCTTCCGCGTACATTGCCTTTGCCGCTACATTGCTTTTAGCGCCAATGATTGTGTAATGGGCTGGGTCATTGGCGGTTTCGCGATCAGCCAACAGGATGCCGGATTCGTCAATACGACGAGTGGCGATATCCGGCGTGGCAATGTATTTCATGCCGTGCGCCGCAAGTTTTTTGAACCGCTGGTCACCTGAATACTGGGCTAGCAAATTAAAAAAACGGGTCGCAGAAATATTTTCATCTAGGTGGGGAACCGGTTGAATCGGGCCGTTGTTGGCAACCGCTGACACAAAGCCTGCTTTCTCTTGAGTGAAATGCTCGCCAATAAACACCGCGGCAGATGTTGCTTTGTTCAACCAATAGCGGTCGGCGGTGGCGCGATACAGTTGTAACGCAGCTCTTCCCATGCTTAAGCTGTCACCCAAATATGGACCCGCTTGGTCATTCTCGCCATGGGCGAAACCGCCCCCGTCCAATGACCGGTGCTTGATAATCCAATTCGCTGCAGCAAGCGCTTCGTTTAAAGCGCTCTCGTCGCCTGAGAGTTCGTAAAGTGTCGCCAATGCCTCGATCATGCGTCCGTTTTCTTGCGCATAGATGTTTTTGTCGATTCTAGGGACGCCTTGAGCCATACGATCGGCATCATTAAGGGCAAAAAAGCTGTGTCCTTTCTTACCTTGGATTAGATCGGCGTCTTGGCTTGTATAGAAAGCTCCGGCCGAGTCCGTCATGAAACGCTTCATGTAAGAGCGAATTGCGTTCGCTGCATCAAGATAATTTGGGTTGCCAAGAGTTGCGTAGGCCAGTGAGTAGATCCTGATGTAGCGCGCCTGGGTGACCATAATTTTTTCAAAATGCGGGTGCTCCCAATCTCCAAAAGTGGAATATTGGTAAGCACCTCCCCAGACAGGGTCTATTAAGCGAATTGCAGCATCCAACGTTTGTTGGACTCGCTGGTTTGCTTCCTCGTCCTCCATTGCTAGTGTGAGGTTGTACTCGACGCTGTCTGCATCAAGAAATTTTTGATTCGATTTAAGCCCCCCATTGCTGGCGTCGTAGTTCCTGTTGCGCTTGTTGAGTAGTGTTTGTCGAATCTCATCTGCCAGCAACGGTGACTCATTGAATTGCTCCACCTGCACCAATCGTGCGGCTGCTTCTGGGCTTGGGTCGTCTACTACAGCATTCAGTAGCCTTTGGAAGTTCTCAGGGCTGATAAAGCCCGCGCGCTTAACGATTTCCTGTCCGGAACCATCGAAAATAATGGTGGCTGGCCAGCCGTAGCGTCGATACCTTTGTGCCAGGTCCGGTCTCGCGTCATGATCGATGCGCACAGCGATGTATTTTTTTGACAAGGTGTCTGCGACTTTATCGTTTGAGTAAGTCTTGTCATCCATGACGTGACACCAATGACACCAAACGGCTTCAAGATTCAACAAGACAAAGCGATTACTGTCCCTTGCTTCAGAGAATAGTGATGCGTCCAGATTATCACGCCAATTGATCTTATCTGATTCCTTGGCTTGAGTTGCTGGGGTTGTCAAAGCAAACAACAAAAGGAGAATCCACGCGTGTCGTGTCATGCCTTGTCCTTCTTGGATTGGTCAACGCAGATAATAATACGCATTATCTTGGTCGTTGGATTCACTAGAGCCAAGTGAGTCTCATTCCAGGTGAGGTGTTTCAATTGCGTACTTGTTCGACTCTGGCTTCTAGGCTATTGACCCCGCAACATATACAGTTTGACAGCAAGTTGGTGTCAAGCCTACTTTCGTCAGTCTCTCCATGTCACACTAAAAGCACCTAGCGAGACAGGCTCTCAGACATGGAATACCAATACTTTATTTGCGATGTTTTTACCAACGAACGGTTTGGGGGTAATCCTCTGGCGGTGCTGCCCGATGCCCGCGGTCTTGATACGTCTCAAATGCAGAAAATCGCAAGAGAGTTCAACTTCTCTGAGTCCACGTTTGTATTTCCACCCGAGCGCGGTGGGCACAAACAGGTTCGAATATTTACGCCGACTGTGGAAGTCCCTTTTGCGGGGCATCCGAATGTGGGGACCGCATTTGTGTTGGCTCATGCGAGAGTCTTTGGCGAAGTGCAATCCAGTGAGCAGGTTGTCTTCGAGGAGCAGGCGGGGGATGTACCCATTACCATAGAGCAGCGCCAGGAAGGGTTTTGGTGCGAACTTCGCGCGCCAGAGCCCTTGTCTCTGGCCGATCCAGTGTCGCCGGAGTTGGTAGCCCGGGTCCTGTCCCTTTCGAAGGCTGATATTGAGACGACTAACCATGAGCCGCGAGTGGCCAGTGTAGGACTGCCATTTCTGATGGTGGAGCTGAGTTCAAGGCAGGCGCTGGAGTCTGCAAGGGTTAACGCAACAGCCATGGATGAACTGGTTGCGCAGGGAATTACACCAGATGTCCATCTATACGTTAGGTCCGACGATGAGTTTGATATTCGCGCTCGTATGTTCGCACCACTGGATGGGGTTCCTGAAGATCCAGCGACCGGCAGCGCCAACTGTGCGCTTGCGGGTCTACTCACCCAATGCGCCGACGCGTCGGACGGGCAATTTTCATGGCGAATTGCACAGGGTGTGGAGATGGGGCGGCCCAGTTATTTGGACGCCAGAACCATCAGGTCAGGTGGTCAAGTAGAGGCGGTTTTTATTGCTGGATATTCGGTTTTGGTTAGCCAAGGAATGTTGTTCTTGGACTGAAAAATCAAAGTATTGTGGCGGTCTCGCCGTGGCTGTATACTTGCCCCGCTTTGAGGTAGGTCCGATCCCTGCCGAGCGGGAGCCGACACGGCTAAGTTTCTGAATATTAAGTAAACTACCGTTACCCGCTACCAAAACTGGTAGAACATGGCCCCGCTAGGGGCTTTTTTTGTGCGTGGAGCTCAGAAAAACGGATCAAGAATGTGGGCCATTGGCCCATTTTTTGTTTCAAGAGGAAGGATGTGAAGGTAGTCAAGCTAGTAGAACTGCTAGAACCCTCGGTAGAGGCCTTGGGGTTTGAGCTAGTGGATTTATTGTATCGCTCGGGTAAGGGTGGGTTGCTTCGCATCTATATAGATAAGGAGTCGGGCGAAATTGATCTTGATGACTGTGAGTTGGTTAGCCGTCAGGTGAGCAGCTTACTGGATGTGGAGGATCCCATGCCGGGTAACTACACTCTGGAGGTTTCATCCCCTGGTTTTGATCGTCCGCTCCGGAAAAAGGAACATTTTGCCCGGTTCATCGGTAGTGAGGCAAAACTGGTTTTGCACACTTCCTTAGAAGGTCGAAGAAACTTTCGTGGAGTGTTGTCTCAGTTAATTGATGACGACGTTGTTATGCAGGTGGATGGGGAAGAGTTTCGTATTTCGTTACAGGCGATCGATCAGGCACGGTTAGTACCGGACTACAAATTGGTTGGTGAGTAGGGTTTCAAATCAATGAACAAAGAGATTTTGATGGTTGCGGACGCGGTCTCTAATGAGAAAGGCGTCGATCGAGAGATTATTTTCCAAGCCATAGAAGCGGCCTTGGCTTCGGCGACTCGTAAAAAGCACGGTGGTGAGATCGATGCTCGCGTCGCCATTGACAGAACCACAGGCGAGTATGAAACCTTTCGACGTTGGAAAGTATTTGCAGACGATTCCACAGAGTTAGAGTTCCCCGAGCAGGAATTAAGAATGGAAGATGCTTTGGACGTGGATCCAGAGGCGGAGCCCGGTGGCTATGTGGAAGAGCCATTGGAGTCCGTGGCGTTTGGACGGATTGCTGCACAGACAGCAAAACAAGTGATTGTGCAAAAGGTTCGCGAAGCCGAGCGTGAGCAAGTCGTAGAAGAGTATCGTTCCCGGGTAGATACCTTAGTGAGCGGTTTGGTGAAACGTGTAGATCGACACGGCGTATACGTTGATCTGGGTGGCAACGCGGAAGGTTTTATTCCTCGAGAAAACCTGATTCCCCGGGAACCTGTTCGGCCCCAAGACCGCATCAAAGGTTTTCTGTACAAGGTTGAATCGGAATTACGGGGGCCACAGTTATGGCTGACACGGACTTCACCGGAATTCTTAATCGAGCTTTTCAAACTTGAAGTGCCC
>JBCCFQ010000060.1:0-10710 GCA_039029655.1 Pseudomonadota bacterium
CCACAGTCGCTTATTGGAGCGGGCGGCAAGGATTAATACCCACAACCTTTAGCAACACACCAAATGTGCGGTCAAGGGCCAGACGGGCTCATTAAAGGCGCTGCCCAATATTTATAATCAAGCGGGTGACGTGTCTGCGTTCGTCCCCACCAACGTGATTTCTATCACCGATGGTCAGATCTTTTTGGAGTCTGACCTTTTTAATGCGGGTATTCGTCCCGCCATTAACGCAGGTCTTTCGGTATCTCGTGTGGGTGGTGCGGCACAAACAAAGATCATTAAGAAGCTGGGTGGCGGTGTGCGTTTGGCCTTGGCTCAATATCGAGAGCTTGCGGCGTTTGCCCAGTTCGCCTCAGATTTGGATGAGACGACACGTAAACAGTTGGAACGTGGTCAACGTGTTACCGAATTGATGAAACAAAAACAGTATTCACCGTTGTCTGTGGCTGAAATGGCGGTTTCTTTGTATGCCGTTAACGAAGGTCACCTGGATGAAGTTGATGTTAAGAAAGTTGTGGATTTTGAGGCTTCACTACATGCACATGTTCGAGCAAATCACGGCGACCTTCTGGAGAGCATCAACGACACCGGCGACTTCAACGATGAGGTTGAAGGGCAGCTAAAAGCGGCAGTGGAAGGTTTCTTGAAGACTGGCACTTACTAATCCGGAGATAGTTAATGGCAGGCGCCAAAGAAATTCGGACCAAGATTAAGAGTATTAAGAATACGCAAAAAATCACCAAAGCCATGGAAATGGTGGCGGCGAGCAAAATGCGTAAAGCTCAGGATCGTATGGAAGCGGCCCGTCCCTATGCACGGCACATTCGTACTGTGATTGGCCACATCAACAAAGCTAATCCCGACTATAAGCATCCTTTTCTTGTGGAACGGGAAGTCAGACGCGTTGGGTACATTGTTATCTCAACAGACCGTGGTCTTTGTGGTGGCTTGAATACCAATATGTTCAAGCTTGCGGTCAATCATATGGCTGAGATGCAAGAGCAGGGTATCGAGATGGACCTGTGTACCATCGGTGCAAAAGGTTTTGGGTTTTTCAATCGTTTTGGTGGCAACATCATTTCCCAAACCAGTCATCTGGGAGACACTCCCAGGGTGTCCGACTTGATTGGTACTGTGAAAATCATGTTGGACGCCTACTCCGAGGGCAAGATTGATCGGTTGTTCTTGGTGTACAACGATTTTCACAACACCATGAGTCAGGAAGCCAAGGTAGATACCTTGCTGCCAGCAGAAGTGCTGGATGCTGATGAATTACAAGAGCATTGGGACTACATCTATGAGCCCAGTGCTTTGGAGTTACTCGATGGCGTATTGATGCGTTACATCGAAGCTCAAGTTTATCGTGGTGTGCTAGAGAATTTGGCCAGTGAAATGGCCGCCAGAATGGTTGCTATGAAGGCGGCCACTGACAATGCGGGTGAGCTTATCGACAGCTTGCAGTTGGTTTACAACAAAGCCCGCCAAGCAGCAATTACACAAGAGATTTCAGAGATCGTTGGTGGTGCCGCTGCCGTTTAAGGCGCGCACGGTAGCCGACAAAAGAGGAACAGAGAATGAGTACTGGTAAGACCGTTCAAATCATTGGCGCTGTTGTGGATGTTGAGTTTCCAAGAGACGCGATTCCAAAAGTGTATGACGCGCTTCTTTTGGAAGAGACTGACCTGACCTTGGAAGTGCAACAACAATTGGGTGACGGCGTGGTTCGCGCTATTGCCATGGGCTCCTCTGAGGGATTAAAGCGTGGTATGGACGTTAAGAATACCGGTCAACCGATTACCGTTCCGGTGGGTCCAAAGACTTTGGGTCGCGTCATGGATGTACTCGGTAACCCAGTAGACGACGCTGGCGACGTGGCATCGGAATCGCGTATGCCCATTCACCGTGCGCCACCGACTTATGAAGAACAAGCGGGCGGCCAAGATCTTTTGGAAACTGGGATTAAAGTGATTGATCTTCTCGTACCCTTCGCCAAGGGCGGCAAGATCGGTTTGTTCGGCGGCGCCGGTGTAGGCAAGACTGTGAATATGATGGAGTTGATCAACAACATCGCAAAAGCCCACTCGGGTTTGTCAGTGTTCGCAGGGGTCGGTGAGCGAACTCGTGAAGGTAACGACTTTTATCACGAAATGCGTGAGGCAAACGTTATCGACAAAGTGGCCATGGTGTACGGTCAGATGAACGAACCACCGGGCAACCGTCTACGTGTCGGCCTTTCTGGTTTGACCATGGCTGAGTACTTTCGTGATGAAGGGCGTGATGTACTGTTGTTTATCGATAACATTTATCGTTACACCTTGGCGGGTACCGAAGTATCAGCGCTGTTAGGACGTATGCCTTCCGCGGTGGGTTACCAACCGACACTGGCTGAAGAAATGGGTGTGCTGCAAGAGCGTATTACCTCAACCAAGACTGGGTCTATTACCTCAGTGCAAGCGGTCTACGTACCGGCGGATGACTTAACCGATCCGTCTCCTGCAACCACTTTTGCTCACTTGGATGCCACTGTGGTGTTGTCAAGAAACATTGCTGAGCTTGGTATTTACCCTGCGGTAGATCCTTTGGATTCTACCAGTCGTCAGCTTGATCCTTTGGTTGTGGGTCAAGAACACTACGATACCGCTCGAGGCGTGCAAAGCATTTTGCAGCGTTATAAAGAGCTACAAGACATCATTGCGATCCTTGGTATGGACGAACTGTCTGAAGAGGACAAACAAGCCGTAACCAGAGCCCGTAAGATTCAACGCTTCTTGTCACAACCCTTCTCGGTTGCTGAGGTATTCACCGGTAGCCCGGGTAAGCAGGTTCAATTACGTGAAACCATCCGCGGATTCCAAGGTATTTTGAACGGCGACTATGACCACTTGCCAGAACAAGCGTTCTACATGGTGGGTGGTATTGAAGAAGCGGTAGAGCAAGGTAAGACCCTGCAGTAGGGGAGAGAACTTATGCCAGCGATGCATGTTTACATCGTGAGTGCCGAAGGCGAGATTCACTCTGGCTTGGCCAGTATGTTATTTGCGCCAGGTATTATGGGCGAGTTGGGGATTGCTCCCCGACACGCGCCCTTACTCACCAACCTAAAACCGGGTGAAGTTCGGGTTCAAGACAGCGAGGGTGATGAACAAACCTTTTTTGTGTCCGGTGGCACCATGGAGGTTCAACCCCACTTGATCACCATCTTGGCGGATACCGCCATTCGAGCTGACAACATCGATGAAGCCGCTGCTCTTGAAGCTAAACGCCGCGCCGAAGAAGCCTTAGCCGATCGAGATTCAGAAATAGACTTGGCCTCTGCCAAGGGTGAATTGGCAGCAGCCATGGCCCAACTCAAAACTCTCGAGAAGATTCGACGCCAAGCCAAAAGGTAGGTCCGATTCTCGTCATCCCGGCGAAGGCCGGGATCCAGTGATACTGTGCCGCGAAGCGGCTCAAAGTCGTCTTGCTAAAAACGAAGACAATGGCCAAGTATTTCCTCGCCCGCAGGCTAAACAGCTCAGAAACACTTGCCCATTGTCTTCGTTCGCGGCGTCACGGATTAAACCCACCCTACGTTGATCCTTCCGCAACCACCGACGTTTCCGCCGCTGACAATTCAACCCCATCAAACCTCTCTGCCAGTAACATCAGCAACGGCATGAGTATTCCCCAAGCCACACCTAGTGCAATCACTGCCGCTCGTGGCTCAACAAACTCCAACGCACCAAGCGCAACGCCGGTCCAATAAGACACAGGTCCAAAGATCACACCTAATACTGCGGCAAGCCATGGTCTTCCCTTTAAGAAATCAAAGGTCACGTTCAGAGTCGTCGCAAACAAAATCCACAAAGCAAGTATCCAATAGGGTGCCACGTTTGAAAACACCATGCCCGATGGATAGCTAATCCAGCCCATCGCAACCGGGATACTGTCCCAAACCAACCCAATACCAGCAGCGATCAGAATTAATGTAACTTCTTTACTTGCATCCTTGGCACGGACCAGATGAAAGGCGGTTACTGCTGCAATGGTCAGTACACCGATCCAGGGTAAACCACGAGCGGCACACATAGCCGTGGTCGTCCAAGCGATCTTAAACAACAACAAATTCAGCGCGACGCGTTTTACAACAGTTGCATTCATAGAGTTTCGTTGTTTGTTTTCTTGTTGATTTTTACTGAGCTTGGCGCAGTCTAAGGCGAATGGGCCCTTTTGCCGTTGACCCATTTACCACGCGACCTTTTTGGCATATGTCGATTTTGCGCTGGGCGACCAAGCGTCTGGCAGCTTCGCGAGCCTGCTCCATTAATGGTTGCCACTCGTGACCCCCAACCACTTTGGCGGCTTCGCTGGGACAAATAGTAGCCCCTACTTTTCGTTGGGCTAACAAATCCAGGATAGCTCCCTCCAAATCAAACTCCACCTTTTTCAGTGTTCTTCTGCGCCGACAGGCATGGGAGCAATACTTGATTTTGTCCCAGTTGGAAGCCCATTTTTTTCGCCACTCGATCATTCGGCCACAAACGGCACAGATTTTCGTAGCCCTTACAGTACTGATGTGACGCTACTCCTAGTCATGATAACCCCATGAATTGTATAATGAACGTCTCAATTTTGGGCAATTCACTGAGACACTCCATGTCCCTATCCATCGTGATTCTTGCAGCTGGTCAAGGCACTCGTATGCGTTCCTCCAAGCCTAAGGTGCTGCAGCCATTGGCGGGGCGAGCGTTGCTTGAGCATGTGATCGACTGTGCCGAGGGTTTGGATGCAGACAGTGTGCATGTGGTTTATGGTTTTGGTGGCGACCAAGTTACTGATGCCTTAAGTCATCGAAAGGTTTCTTGGGTACTTCAAGCGGAGCAATTGGGTACCGGACATGCTGTTGCTCAAGCCATGCCCAATGTCAGCGATGATGATTGCGTTTTGGTCTTATACGGTGACGTGCCTTTAGTTCGTACTGAGACTTTAGATCCCCTGGTGCAAGGCGCCAAGGCAGGGTCATTAGTCATTCTTTCTGCAAGGTTAGACAATCCACACGGGTATGGGCGAATTGTGCGTAATACAGACGGTGTTGTGCAGTCCATTGTGGAACAAAAAGACGCCTCTCCCGATCAGCAAAAAATTAACGAAATAAATACGGGATTGTTGGCGGTACCCGCGAAACATTTACGACGTTGGCTCGGATCCTTAAGCAATAACAATGCTCAAGGAGAGTATTATCTAACCGATGTTGCCGAAATGGCCGTGAAAGATGGGGTTGCCATTGAAGCGATTGTGGCTGCGGATGTGGCCGAGACCCAAGGTATCAATGACAAGATCCAGTTAGCCGAAGCAGAAAGCACCTATCGCCAAATGCGTACACGGGAACTCATGGTATCCGGTGCGACGTTACTTGATCCTTCCCGGGTGGATGTTCGCGGCAACGTAACTATAGGCAAAGACGTCACTATCGATGTTGACGTGATATTAGAAGGTGAAGTTGTGCTGGGGGATGGCGTCACCGTAGGACCTTTTTCGCATCTAAAAGACGTGTCCATCGGTGCCGATTCCAACATCCACTCACATTCGGTATTGGATCAGGCGCTTGTTGGGCAGCGATGCAATATCGGCCCCTATGCTCGGATTCGTCCCGGTACGGAACTAGCCGACCAGGCCAAGATCGGTAATTTTGTCGAGACCAAGAAAGCACAAATTGGTGAAGGCAGTAAGGTGAATCATCTTACCTATGTGGGTGACAGCATCATTGGTCAAAATGTGAATGTGGGTGCGGGCACTATCACTTGCAATTATGACGGAGCCAACAAACACCAGACGGTGATTGGGGACGACGCGTTTATCGGTTCGGGTACTCAGTTGGTGGCGCCGGTGACGGTGGGCTCTGGCGCAAATATCGGTGCTGGGTCTGTGATCACCAAAGACGCTCCAGCCGACACTTTGACCGTGGGTCGGGCCCGTCAGGTGGAGATCAAAGGCTGGACACGCCCGACTAAAAAGCCTAAAACTGAGACCTAGTTACTGGCGGGTATCGACGCTTTTCAGATAATACCCAAAAGAACGATAAAGCCTTACCAAACAGCAACATCCGGAGCCAGCTAGCTATGTGCGGAATTGTAGGTGCAGTGGCGGAACGAAACGTGGTTCCGATTCTCATGGAAGGACTGCGACGCTTAGAGTATCGAGGATATGACTCGGCTGGCGTGGCTGTACTCAATGGCACCGGTGCGGTCACTCGACGCCGTGCCCTGGGCAAAGTCAAAGCCCTAGAGGACAACCTGGATTCATCACCTGTGGATGGCCATGTGGGCATCGCTCACACCCGTTGGGCAACCCACGGCGTTCCCAGTGAAACCAATGCGCATCCCCATTTGTCCGCTGATGATATTGCCATCGTTCACAATGGCATTATCGAAAACTATGAAACCTTGAGGGACGAGTTGATCCAGCAGGGCTATGAGTTTTCTTCTGAGACCGATACGGAAGTTGTCGCTCATCGTATTCGCTCTCACTTCATCAGGACCAACGATTTATTTGATGCAGTCTCCGCCACGGTTGCGGAACTCGAAGGTGCTTACGCCTTGGCAGTGATGAGCAAGAGTGACCCAGAATGTTTGATCTTGGCCAGACAGGGCTGTCCTGTGGTGGTTGGGTTAGGTATTGGGGAGAACTTTGTCGCTTCCGATGTCGCTGCGTTACTGCCCGTTACTCGTCGCTTCATGTTTTTAGAAGAAGGCGATGTTGCCACCATTGCCAGAGATGAAGTACAGGTTTTTGATCGTGAAGGTAATAAGGTCGAACGCCAAGAGACCGAGAGCGAGTTAACGGCCGACGCGGTTGAGCGTGGTCAATTTCGCCACTACATGCTGAAAGAAATTTATGAACAGCCTCGCGCGTTTGCAGAAACGCTAAACGAACGTATCGCTAATGGTCATGTTTTAGATGCTGCATTTGGACCCACGGCCGGCGAGGTGTTGTCCAAAGTTAAAGCGGTGCACATTATTGCCTGCGGGACCAGTTACCACGCGGGTCTTGTGGCACGCTACTGGATCGAAAAGTATCCACGATTACCCTGTACCGTTGAAATTGCCAGTGAGTATCGCTATCGAACTTTGGTAGTCCCAGAAGATACTTTGTTCGTCACCATATCTCAGTCTGGTGAAACCGCAGACACGTTGGCGGCGCTGCGAGCAGCAAAGAGTCTAGACTACTTATCCACGCTTTCTATTTGCAATGTGCCAGAGAGTTCTCTGGTACGAGAGTCTGATCTGGTTTTGATGACTCGGGCTGGCCCAGAAATTGGTGTTGCCTCTACCAAAGCCTTCACCACACAGTTAGCCGGATTGGGTTTGTTGTGTGTTGCGCTTGCACAGCATCAAGGTGTACGAGACGAAAAGATTCAACGGTTAACGAGACGGCTGCAAAGTTTGCCGGCGATGATCGAATCTACTCTGGAACTAGACGGTGCCATTAGGGAGCTGGCAGAAGAGTTTGTGGAGAAGCATCACGCCCTTTTTCTAGGCCGAGGTACGCAATTCCCCATCGCCATGGAAGGTGCCCTAAAACTTAAGGAAATCTCCTATATCCACGCCGAGGCCTACCCTGCAGGTGAGTTGAAACACGGACCCTTGGCCTTAGTCGACTCCGACATGCCGGTGATTACCGTAGCACCCAACAACAAACTGTTAGAAAAGCTAAAGTCCAATCTGCAAGAAGTTCGGGCCCGGGGTGGTGAACTCTATGTATTCGCGGATAAAGGTTCTAAGTTTGAATCTGGTGATGGGGTTAACGTTATAGAGCTGCCGGTATCTACCGAGAACTTCCAAGCTGCAGTGATTTATACCATTCCCCTACAGCTACTTTCCTATCATGTGGCAGTACTTCGGGGCACCGATGTGGATCAACCGAGGAACTTGGCAAAATCCGTAACGGTTGAATAGTGGCCACCTAAAAAATTCCTCGCTAAGTTTCGACAATGGTTCACGATTAATGGCCGCCATGTAGCGCGCGCCCGGTAGCGGGGGTGAAGCAGAAATGCCAAGCAGGGTACGAGCCGAACCTACGACCCAAGATCATTGTCATTGCTCTCCAAAGGCGGGCATACTTTGCCAATGAAAAACAATGAGAACTTTAAGTCGGCTGGGATCTCGTTAGTCATTTGCGCGATCGTTTTTTTTGTGACGGTAGTAGTCTGGCCGCTGATTTTGGGACCAGAGTCTTCTCCAGACACAGCGAGCAGCGTCACATCACGGGCAGCGCATCTGTTGGCAAAGCAAGGTGTGTACCTCGCGTTCTGGACGGCAGAGTCCCTCGCCATGTGTCTCTTGGCGGCCAGTGCATTTGTGATTGCATTTCGTGGACCGCCTAGTTTTGGTCCGCCACTCGGCTGGTCGTTACTTGGTGTTGGATCGCTTGCCAACGTCGGTATGTATCCCTTTGTGATGGGTGTTTACTTCGTTGCCGCAGCAATTGTTCCAAATGATCCGTCACCGTATGAATCGGCCAAAGCCGCGGCATTTGCAATTTTCAATATTGCTAACGCCGTAGCATTTTTGGGATTAGGGATGATTTTGGCGAGCTTTGTCGGTTCTACTTATCGCTTGCTACCAGCGTGGCTCGGTGGCTTGGGTTCTCTCGCATGCTTTACCGTGGTAGTTAGCGCCACGTACGGACTGCTTACTTCTACCGACATGATGATTTTTATGGGCCCGGGCGTTGTATTGGGCTATCTGTTGGTGGGTGTTATCGGATTTCGAATTACTCAGACCCCGAATCTCAAGGCATAGTAGCCTTATGTCATTTGAAATACATCTGCTTCGTGTCAGTCACACCAGAACATCGACGGGAACTAGGGAGGCGACGAAACACTGCAGCCAGCCCGACACGGAGCAAACAAAACGCGAACAATAGCTCGCCAAGAGCCATCGGGATGTTGAATGTGAGCTCGAGGATGTGCGGGATGGCTATGGCTATGAGATCCAAGGACTTCACGCCGTTTAGGATGATATATCCGACGCCACCTAACCCCAAAAGAATGCCAACGAACTTCGCTGGACAACGCGTGATGGTGATCAGATACGACAAACCCAGTAAATGAAGTCCGAAGACCATCAAACCATCGGTCCATACTCTCTCAAACGCATCAAATCGAAAGAGCGCGTTTTCAACATCGTCCTCAAACGCCAACGGAATAAGCTGGACAACAGCGATCGCGAGTATCACGGAGTAAGCGAGGCGTAAGCTAGCAACAAATAGCGACGTCTTGGGCGCACGTTGCCTATAGAGGCCGTAAATTGAAGCCGTGACAAGAAGATCCAATACTGTGACTAGACTCCAAGCTGCTACAGATAAGTGTAGGAGTATGGGATTGGCTTCCAACGCTAGCGAAGTAGCTTTCATATCGTTTGGGATGTGCAGAATCGGATGGGCGTATCCGTAGGCGAACCCGCCGGCTATTGCCATGAGTAGCAAAGCACTACCGGTGACGGTCGCCCAGTGTTCCTCGCTTTTTGAAACTGTCGTTCCAGATGTGTGAACGGTCATTGGATTTCGCCGTTACGACCGAGTGGGTCGGTACGGCTCCTGCGTGGGCAAGTGACCCCGGGACCAACAAAGCGATCCAACCTACCTGAACAACCTGTTCGGGGTTTTGGGTGGTTACAGTCAATGGTGTTCATGATTCTGTGTCCTATTATCTTGAGTTTCTAAGCTGCAACCGACCCCAGCCATCGAACTTGATCTTGCCACTGTGTGACTTGGACAAGTGTTGGATGGCTCGCCAGATTCAGGTGTGTGAATCGGGTGGGAGTGATACCGACGAATCGAAACAACTGCTTTCGAATCTGGTGAAACAACGCGTTCCGGTAGAAAAGTCTCATAAACCAAGACGGTGTGTCCGACGTGATGATGACCCGAGCACTCTTCCCTTTGAGCAGTGGCTTTGGAGCACCACATTCAATCACGCGCGGGTTGAACGCCCGCCCTGGCACGAATGCTCTATCAAACAACCCTTTTAGTTTTGCCGGCATCCCTCCCCACCACATAGGTGTTGTCATGACGATATGCTCAGCCCATTCCATATTTAATAGAAAGGACTCCAGCGCGGGTTCGAGGGGTTTGCTATTTTGATAGCCACCGTTTTCGTGATCTAAATCGAACTGAAGGTCATGCAGATGTACCACCCGAATTTCATGATGGGACGCAAGTGCACCGTCTTGGTATGCTTCTGCGAGCAGTCGGGACAGCGACTGTCTTCCTGGATGACCGTTGATAACAAATATTCGCTTTGTGTGTATGTTCATTTTTGTGTTCCACTGATGTTTACTGCTGAGAGTCTCAGTTTGTATAGCCCTGGTTTTGCACTGAGAGTTCGCCTCCGCTCATCGCAGCATCTGTGGCGAACCAAACGATGACAATGCCCACAACTGCCAGCGTTGCTGCTGTCGCGTAACGCAGTGCGGATTTCTTGGAGCGAGTGGTGTGGTGATTGGCATCTGCTCGCGCGTTACGAGCGGCAAACATAAGTGGTACCGCTGCAGTCATGCCCAACACCTCAATCAACGCTAAAGCAAAAGACATAGGCGTTGGCGAACGCGGAAAGATCTGGGCCAAGTCAATGGCATAAACGCCAAAGAAACCTAACGCTGCTGCAAACGCCATACTCAGCGCCCATGGCCGCTGCTTATACGCGAAAAATGCCAATACCAGTGAGCCGAG
>JBCCFQ010000061.1:0-10565 GCA_039029655.1 Pseudomonadota bacterium
ATTTGTTTCGAGATTACTGAGACTGCTGCCATTGCCAGCTACAGCCAGGCAAACCGATTCATTAACGCCCTAAAAGAGCTAGGCTGTCTTTTCGCATTGGATGACTTTGGTACCGGCCTGTCTTCCTTTGGCTACTTGAAGCATTTCCCAGTAGATTTCCTAAAAATCGACGGCAGTTTTGTTAAAGAGATCCTGCATGACCCCATTGATCGAGAAATGGTGCGTTCCATCAACGAAATCGGTCACCTTACCGGTAAAAAAACCATTGCCGAATTTGCCGAAAACGTAGAGATCATCAACATGCTACGCAGCATGGGCGTAGACTTCGCTCAAGGGTTTGGTGTGGCGGAACCGGAGCGGATTATTCGGGAAGTCGCTTGAAGCGGTTTCAGGTTTCAAGAGACGGTCTGAAAGGGCGCACGTTCTGTGGTGGAAGATGGGTCCGGTTTGCGGCAGAGTGATTGGCTTCGGGCTCTAGGCTCTAGGCCAGTACCGACGGCACGACCGACTCTCCCAAGATGCCCTAGAACGACTGTCTCTTGAAACTTGTTTTGCGCCGCTTCGCGGCAGAGTATTGACTGGATCCTGCCCTTCGGCAGGATGACGGAGTACTGAAGCCCAGAGCCCAGAGCCTAAAGGAGTCGCTTCGCCACGACTTTAAGAGTCCTCGAACCTCATAGACAAATCCACCGCCGTCACATGCTTGGTAATCGATCCTGTGGAAATGTAATCAACCCCAGTCTCCGCAATCGCGCGTATGGTGGTGAGATCCACGTTGCCTGATGCTTCTAGCTTTGCTTTGCCGTCGTTGATAGAGACCGCGGCGCGCATGTCTTGTAAAGACAATTCATCGAGCATGATGATATCGGCATCAGCGTCTAGGGCTTGGCGAAATTCATCTAGGTTTTCCACTTCAACTTCTATGGTGAGGCCCGTGTTCAGTTCTTGAGCTTTCTCAACGGCCGCGGCAATGGATCCTGCCGCCATGATGTGGTTTTCTTTTATTAAGATGGCGTCGTACAAACCCATGCGGTGATTGCAGCATCCACCAATGCGACTCGCATACTTTTGCGCATTGCGTAGTCCGGGAATGGTCTTACGAGTATCTAGTACTATGCAATTTGTGCCCTCAACGGCTTGGGCATACTTTTTTGCCCGGGTTGCTGTGCCCGATAGAGTTTGCAAAAAATTGAGCGCGCTACGTTCTCCCGTCAGTAAAGACCGAGAAGGGCCTCGGACTCGACACACAATTTGGTCTGTGCCCACAGTTTCACCGTCTTCGACCAACCACTGAGTCTTCACTGAGGGGTCTAGCTGATCGAAAACGGCATCAAACCAAGGGCGCCCACAGATAACGGCAGATTCTCGCGCTACAACCGCAGCAACGGACTGTTTGCCTCTGGGAATCAAAGCAGCCGTTACGTCCCCTTGACCAATGTCTTCAATGAGGGCGTTACGAACTTGATCGAGTAAATCGTCGGGCAGTTTGGGCATAGGGGGCATGATAGTGGGGCCCTGGGCCCCACTACGGGTGAAACAATCAGATAGGAAGCACCCCAGGACTTGTATGGGAGGCGACCATAGTCATCAACATTGGGATAGACAACAAGGTATTGGTGCGAGACGCCAAAAACGCTGTGCGTTTTGCACCGGCGATTTCGTCAGCTGAAGCTTCAACGATACCAAGTACCTTCTTTTGATTCGGCCAAATGAGCACCCAAACGTTAAACAGCATGATGGTGCCCATCCAAGCACCTAAACCAATGATAAGTTGATAGCTGTTAACGGTTTCTCCGCCAAGGCCTAACATGAATGCGCCGACGAAGTTACCCGCGTGAAGAAGATAGGCCGCACCAAAAATCCAGGTAAAAAGCGCGGCCCAGCGAAACCATTTAAGAGCCAAAGGCGCGACATACTTGGTGATGCCACCACCTCCCGGGCCTTCCTTGTCACCCATGGCCACGGCAAGTGCCGGAACTTGAACGAAATTAAAATAGTACAGCAGACCGATCCAGGTAATTCCTGCAATCACGTGAAGCCAGCGAATGAGGACCAGTGGCTGAATTTGGACGCCGGATATGGAGGCGCCGATAATGATTGCCAGCACAAAACCAGCGATGATCGTACCAAGCACACTATTGAGCGGATTCATAAAACACCCCAGTTCTTATTATATTGTGGTAGTTGGATATGGGTCTTTGCAAAGACCGCTAGAGATTATACCCTTGGCATAGAAATTTCACGAAAAATTGTTAAATTATCATAAAATTCAATTGGATAGGCAATAATGGTTATGAACTCTCGGGCGCCAGAACGAGCAATAAGTGTGGAGTCACCCTGTATCAGCGTCTGTACCGTGGACGACGCTGGGGTCTGTCTTGGGTGTGGACGCACTCTGGATGAGATCGCCAATTGGTTGAACTTATCGCCTGAAGAGCGGGCTAAGATAATGATACGTATAGCGGATAACCCAGACTAAAAGTGCTATTTTGAGTTGAAAATCATGTTAGCCAACCTCAAATTAACCAGTTGTCGCCTGTTTGTATTGGGACTGGCTGTGGCATTGGCGGGCTGTGCCGCTTGGGGTGGAGACCGAAGTGCTGGGCAGATTGCCGAGGATTCTGCCATAGTGGCCTCCGTTAAGGCGCGGTTTATCGCTGATAAATATGTGGGCGCGAGCTCTGTGAACGTGGACGCTTACAAGGGTGTGGTGACGTTGAGCGGGGATGTTTTGTCTTTTGTTGAGCGAGAACAGGCGGAACGAATCGCATCGGCGGTTCGGGGCGTAGTCAAAGTAGAAAACAAATTAACAGTAGTGGATTGAGGTTATTCAGTGAACGTACAAGATCGGATTAAGCAACAACTATCAGACAACCCAGTTATTCTGTACATGAAGGGTACACCTGATTTTCCTCAGTGTGGTTTTTCGGCTCAAACTGTTGCTGCCTTGGCGGCTTGCGACAAAGAGTTTGCATACGTGAACATTTTTGAGGACCAAGAATTACGAGAAGCGCTTAAGACCTATTCCAATTGGCCAACCTACCCGCAATTGTATGTAAACGGTGAACTGGTGGGTGGTTGTGACATTGCGCTTCAGATGTATCACTCCGGCGAACTTAAGACCCTGTTAGATGGTGTTGCCACGGAAGACGATTAGATTTTTTTGCCCTCGTTAACCAATCCGTAAACGGACGCACTGCGATTTACCAATTCGCAAAAGAGGTTGGCCGTGACGTTTGCGTCGTAGGCGGCACCGTGGGCCTGTCCTGAATCCCAAGCAAGACCTACTGCTTCCACCGCTCTGGACAGAACGGTCTGTCCCACCAACACACCGGCTAGAGTAGCAGTGTCAAAACTTGAGAATGGATGAAACGGATTACGTTTGATGCCGTTTCGTTCAACAGCGGCGTTGATAAAACTCAGGTCAAAAAACGAATTGTGTCCGACCAAAATGGCACGGTTGCAGTCGTTGTCGCGAACGGCTTGACGGATTGGCTGAAATACGTGACCCAATGCCTGTTGTTCCGGGATGGCCCCTCGTAGTGGATTGCTTGGATCTATTCCTGTGATCTCTAGCGACGCAGGATCGATGTTTGCCCCTTGGAAGGGTTCCACATGGGTGTGAATCTGCTCGCCGGGAAGCATGGACCCGTCTTCCTGGATTTCTATCAATACGGCTGCGATTTCTAGCAGCGCATCGGTTTTGTCATTGAAGCCGCCTGTTTCAACGTCCACAACCACCGGGAGAAAACCCCGAAACCGCTTGGACATGGGTAGTGGATCCCTGATGTCATCCATGATTTGTTACCAGCTTCCAGTCAAGGGTATCGTCGGCCAGCAGAGGAATCAGTTTGTCATCGCCGGTGAAAGGGAGTTCTTTTGGCAACTGCCAGGTTTCTCTGGCCAATGTAATAGTTTCGGTGTTGAGCTTTAGGCCATAGAAGTTTGGGCCGTTTAGGCTTGCAAACGCTTCGAGTTGATCAAGGGCATCAGCGG
Organism: Pseudomonadota bacterium; assembly: GCA_039029655.1. Taxonomy (GTDB): domain Bacteria; phylum Pseudomonadota; class Gammaproteobacteria; order Steroidobacterales; family JBCCFQ01; genus JBCCFQ01. The sequence goes on from JBCCFQ010000061.1 coordinate 3,997, forward strand.
CTTCAAATACCTTTGCATACAACTCGATGGCCGAATGGGCGCTGTATATGCCGGCGCAACCGCAGGACGATTCTTTGCTCGCTTGGCTGTGGGGTGCGCTGTCGGTGCCTAAGAAAAATTTTGGATTACCACTGGTGGCAGCCTCCAGTAATGCTGCTCGATGTTGGCTTCGCTTTAGGATCGGTAGGCAGTAGTAGTGGGGGCGGATGCCCCCTTTAAAAATGTCATTTCGGTCAAACAACAGGTGTTGCGGCGTAATGGTTGCGCCAATTCTAGCGTTGCTGTTGGTAACAAACTCCACAGCATCGCGTGTCGTGATGTGTTCGAACACGACTCGTAAATCTGGAATACGTTGTAGTACCGGCTCCAAAATGTCATGGATAAACACTTTCTCCCGATCAAAGATGTCCACTCCGTGATCTGTGACTTCGCCGTGTACCAGCAAAGGAAGATCCACTTCCGCCATGGTTTCAAGGACCCCCATGACGTTGTCGATCTTGGTGACACCCGATTCAGAGTTGGTAGTGGCCCCCGCTGGGTAGTACTTCACCGCGTGCACATAGGGGGAGGCCTTTGCCTGGCGAACGGTGTCCGGGTCTGTGACATCCGTTAAATAGAGTGTCATCAGCGGCTCAAACCCTAGTTTGGGATCCGTTGCAGCTAGAATCCTTTCTCTATAAGCCAGGGCATGTTCCACGGTGGTAACAGGGGGCGTCAAGTTGGGCATAACAATAGCCCGAGCAAACTGCCTCGCTGTGGCTGGGACGACGAAGTTGAGTGACTCGCCATCCCGCAGATGCACATGCCAATCGTCTGGTTTTCTAAGAGTAAGCTGTTTCATAGCCGATTTAGGGGAGTAGTGGGGGGAGAAGCGGTGGTCTTTGAAATGACAGATTTGCCGTCAGAAATCTGGAATTCTCTAATTTTCACCTTGTCCTATGCTCTACTTTGATGCATGAGAATATTTATCGATCAGTTTTGTGGCCCCACTGTTGACCAACCAAAGCAAAACTTCCATGATGTGCCACAGCCGGTCCCCGGTGTAATTTTGGTGCTCATCGTAACAGTTGTTTTTGCACAATTCACTGGATGAGATGACGATCACAATAATTTAGGAACGTGCAGCAATGTCAGCCAATCCTCAAGCCCAAGACTTTGATCCATTAGAAACCCAAGAATGGGTTGAATCCATAGATTCGGTGTTGAGGGTGCATGGTGCCGAGCGGGCGCATTTTCTAATTGAGCAATTGGTGGATCACGCGAGACGGTCCGGTGCCCACTTGCCTTACAGTCCTAACACCGCCTATCTGAATACCATCAACGCTGGCGCCGAACCCCCGTATCCCGGGGAACGTGCTATAGAGAAACGCATCATGGCGTATCTGCGATGGAACGCGATGGCTATGGTGGTCCATGCGAATCGAAAGAGCACTGAGTATGGCGGACATATTGCCTCCTACGCTTCTTCTGCAATCTTGTATGAAATCGGCTTTAACCATTTTTGGCGAGCGCCCACCCGGGATCACGGTGGTGATTTGATTTATGTACAAGGGCATTCTTCCCCTGGGATTTACGCCCGGGCGTATTTGGAAGGTCGACTCTCTGAAGATCATCTACGTCGCTTTAGGCAAGAGGTAGAGGGGGGCGGCTTATCGTCTTATCCCCATCCTTGGTTGATGCCAAAATTCTGGCAGTTCCCAACGGTCTCCATGGGGTTGAGTCCCATGATGGCCATCTATCAAGCTCGATTTTTGCGTTATCTTGAAAATCGCGGCTTGGCAAAAACCGAGGGCCGCAAGGTCTGGTGTTTTATGGGAGATGGAGAAACCGACGAGCCAGAGTCTTTAGGTGCTATCAGTCTTCCGGTTCGAGAAAGGCTGGATAACCTGGTTTTTGTGATCAACTGCAACCTGCAGCGTCTCGATGGACCGGTGCGGGGTAATGGCAAGATTGTTCAAGAGTTAGAGGCCACCTTTAGAGGAGCCGGCTGGAATGTCATTAAGGTGTTGTGGGGGTCGCGTTGGGATCCTTTGTTGGCTAAAGACAATCAGGGATTCTTGCGTAAGCGTATGGAAGAATGCGTAGACGGTGAGTATCAGAATTTCAAACAAAAAGGTGGTGCTTACACTCGAGAACACTTTTTTGGTAAGTATCCAGAGACGGCCGCCATGGTGGCCAATATGTCCGATCACGATGTTTGGAAACTCAACCGCGGCGGACACGATCCACACAAGGTCTATGCAGCCTATGCCCAGGCGGCAAAAGGAGACGGCCGGCCGACGGTGATTCTGGCCAAAACCGTCAAAGGCTATGGCATGGGTCAGGCCGGGGAAGCACAGAATATTACCCATCAACAAAAGAAACTGGATCGGGATGAGCTCATTCAGTTTCGAGATCGCTTCAATATTCCAGTGTCCGATTCAGACATTGACGAGCTGCCGTTTTGCAAACCCGATCCAAAGAGTGAAGAGCACGAATACTTAATGTCTCGACGGGAGACTCTTGGAGGCTTTTTGCCCGCTCGTGTGCCAGAGGGCCCTTCACTCAAAGCGCCCCCCTTGGAAACATTCAAAGCCCAACTGGCCAGCACGGGGGAGCGACAGATTTCCACCACCATGGCCGTGGTGCGTATGTTGACTACTCTCATGCGGGATAAGGAAATGGGTAAACACATCGTACCCATCGTCCCTGATGAAGCCCGCACCTTTGGTATGGAAGGCATGTTTAGACAGTTCGGTATCTATTCGTCCAAAGGTCAGCTCTACACGCCTCAGGATGCCGACCAACTCATGTATTACCGGGAGGACACCAAGGGTCAGATTCTTGAGGAAGGCATCAACGAGGCGGGATCGTTTTGTTCATGGATCGCGGCGGGTACCTCCTACGCCAGCAGCGAAGTCAGCATGGTGCCCTTTTATATTTATTACTCCATGTTTGGATTTCAACGCATTGGTGATTTCGCTTGGGCTGCCGGTGATATGCAGACCAGAGGGTTTCTTTTAGGTGGTACAGCTGGACGAACGACCTTGGCGGGTGAGGGGTTGCAGCATCAAGACGGGCATAGTCATCTGTTGGCCTCGACGATTCCTAACTGCGTTGCCTACGATCCGACTTATGCCTATGAACTCGCTGTGATTGTCCAAGATGGTCTCAGACGAATGTTCGAAGAGCAGGAGAACGTTTTCTATTACATCACCTGCATGAACGAAAACTACAAGCACCCTGCTATGCCGGATGGTGTAGAAGAGGGCATTCTGAAAGGCATGTATCGTTTTCGAGAAGGCCAAAAGGGTCGACTAAGGGTGCAGTTGTTGGGGTGTGGCACCATTTTGCGAGAGGTGGTTGCCGCTGCTGAACTACTAGAGCACGACTACAACATTCCCTCAGATGTGTGGAGTGTCACTAGCTTTAACGAACTGCGTCGGGATGGTTTGGATACCGATCGTTGGAACATGCTTAACCCAGAAGCACAGCCTCGTAAATCGTATGTTGCACAAGCGCTGGGTGAGGAAGAAGGTCCATTTGTCGCTGCGACTGATTACATGAAGACCTTTGCTGATCAAATCCGAAATTGGGTGCCAGGCAATTATGTTGTTTTGGGGACGGATGGGTATGGTCGCAGTGACCGTCGTGAAGCCTTACGGAGTTTTTTCGAAGTGGATCGCTACTACATAGCACTTGCGGCGCTCACCGCGCTCTACGAAGAAGACAAGATGGATCGGGATACCCTGACTGATGCGATGCGTCGTTACAAATTAGATGGCGATAAACCAAACCCAAGTAACGTTTAGACCACACGGCCTAAGATAAAGCTATGGAAAAACAAATATACGTTCCGGACATCGGTGACTTCGAAGACGTTGAAGTTGTAGAAGTGTTGGTCCAAGAAGGTGATACCGTCGCTGAAGAAGATGGGTTGATTACGTTGGAAACCGATAAGGCGGCGATGGATGTACCGGCGCCAGCCGCAGGCGTGATCAAAAAACTCGTGGTGGCTGCGGGGGATCGCGTGTCAGAGGGTTCTTTAGTTGGCGTCATTGAAACTGCAGAAGCAGCGGCTAGTGATGAACAGGAGGAAAGTGCGGGTCCCTCGACTCCAGGTCCCGTGGTGGCTGTGCAAGTACCAGACATCGGTGACTTCGAAGACGTTGAAGTGATCGAGGTTTTGGTGAGTGTCGATGACATTGTCGCCGCCGATGATCCACTGATCACGTTGGAGTCCGATAAAGCCGCTATGGATGTACCCGCGCCAGGCGCTGGACGTATCGTTGAGATATTGGTGTCTGCCGGGGACCGTGTGTCTCAGGGTTCCGATATCGTGCGAATGGAAGGCCCCGGGGATACTGAAGCTCCCAGACCTGCAGGTGACGCCCGTGAGGCACCAAAGACGGTCACGGAAACCGTGCGCGTGCCGGATATCGGTGATTTCGAGCAGGTTGAAGTCATTGAAGTGATGGTATCGGCTGGCGATTCCCTAAACGCGGATGATCCACTGATCACCTTGGAGTCAGACAAGGCGGCCATGGACGTTCCCGCACCTCAGGCTGGCACGGTAATCAGTGTCAGTGTGAACGCAGGGGACAAGGTGTCTGAAGGCGATGAAGTGTTGCTAATGGAAGTGGTACAAGCCGCGCCAATACCCGCTGCACCAAGCAATGACAAGCCTGCGGCGGCAACAACTGAACCGCAACCATCCACCCCATCGGCGCCAAAGCCGGCCCCACGAAAGTTACCACCCATAGACGAGCAGACTTTTTCATTGGCTCATGCCAGCCCTTCGGTTAGACGTTTCGCCCGGGAACTGGGTGTTGACCTCAACCAAGTGGATGGCTCCGGCCATAAGAAACGTATCTTGTTGGATGACGTTAAGTCTTTTGTAAAGTCCATAATGAGCGGCGCTGCCCCAGTTGCAGCCCAAAGCGCTTTGCCCGAGCTTCCCCGCGTGAACTTCGAAAAGTTTGGGGAGATCGAACGCCAGCCTTTAAACCGAATTCAGAAAATCTCGGGACCAAGATTGCACGCGGCGTGGGTCAACATTCCTCATGTCACGCAGTTTGATGAGGCCGACATCACGGAGCTTGAGGCGTATCGTAAAGCCAATAAAGAAAGTGCGGCAGAGCAGGGTGCACGATTAACGCTTTTGGCGTTTTTAGTTAAGGCGTGCATGCAGGCCCTTATCGAGTTTCCGAAATTCAATACATCTTTGGATGATAAGAACGACGAGCTTGTTCAAAAGAAATACTTCAACGTGGGGTTTGCCGCCGATACTCCCAATGGATTGGTGGTGCCGGTGATTAAGGACGTGGATAAGAAAGGGGTGTTAGATGTTGCGCGAGACCTTGCAGACCTAAGTGCCAAGGCTCGGGAAGGGAAAATAAAGGCCACTGACATGCAGGGCGGCTGCTTCACCATTTCCAGTCTTGGTGGCATCGGTGGCACCGCGTTTACACCCATTATCAATCCACCGGAAGTGGCAATTCTGGGTTTGTCCCGGTCTTATTTGAAACCTGTTTATGACGGAAGCGAGTTTCAACCCAGGTTAATGTTGCCCATGTCTCTTTCATATGATCATCGAGTCATAGATGGCGCGGAGGCTGCTCGATTTACCACGTATCTTGGTAAGATCATTCAAGAAATGCAGGATCTTGAGTTATGAGCACGGAACTCACGGTCACGGTGCCGGACATTGGAGACTTTGAGCAAGTAGAAATCATCGAACTTCTGGTGGAGACAGGGGCCAGTGTAGGCATGGATGATCCTCTGATCACCTTGGAATCCGACAAAGCCGCCATGGACATTCCCGCACCCGCTGCGGGCACCATAAAAAAGCTATTGGTGTCAGCCGGTGACAAAGTCTCCGAGGGCGATGAGATTGCCGTCATGGAGGTATCCGACGATGTGCAGACTTCCGATGTGGCTACCGAAGCTAAAGTTCCAGTCGCAACACCTGAGGCACAGAGGTTCACCGAAGACGCAGACCTTTCTGCGCAAGTCTTAGTTCTAGGTTCAGGGCCAGGTGGATACACCGCTGCGTTTCGTGCTGCTGATTTGGGCCTAAACGTGATTTTGGTCGAGCGAGATCCGAACTTAGGTGGTGTTTGTCTCAATGTGGGTTGTATCCCATCCAAAGCGCTGTTGCATGCGGCGAAGGTTATCGATGACGCCGAGGCCATGAGAGAACACGGGGTCGTGTTTTCCTCGCCAGAGATTCACACCGACAAACTTCGTGAGTGGAAGGATTCGGTGGTGGGCCGCTTAACCGGAGGGTTGGCAAGCATGGCCAAGCAGCGCAAGGTAACGGTGGTGCGTGGCTACGGTGAATTTGTCTCTGCCAATCATGTGAAGGTAACGGCGGATGACAACACGAGTCAGGTGGTAGCATTTGAACATTGCATCGTGGCGGCCGGATCTGAGCCTGTAGTGATTCCTGGTTTCCCTGTGGATCCCAGGGTCATGGACTCTACGAGCGCTCTGGAGTTGGATGAGTTACCGGAGAGAATGCTGGTCATTGGTGGCGGCATTATCGGGTGTCATTCCCGGGGTTCTGGAGGAAATCTCGCGGATCTTCG
>JBCCFQ010000062.1:0-10554 GCA_039029655.1 Pseudomonadota bacterium
AGAGCGTTTAGCAAAAACTTCTCTTTTGAACTCAAGCTAACACAGACTCTAGGTAACTTTTCCAATGGTTACCTGGCTACAGCAAATCTTACTCACCAGTTCTTTCCAGAATGGCGAGTTTCACCCTTTTTTACCCTGGGCGTTGGAATGTTGCACGTACAACCCAAAGCAACTTTGGTTCAGGCAGAGGATCGTACAGACGAGATCGGCTTAGTCGGTGTCGGTGTACGAACCTATATCTCACGGCGGTTCGTTTTTCGAGCCGAGTACAACAGCTATGTGGTTTTAACGAGCCGCGATGAAAACGAGGAAGTGGACGAATGGAAAGCAGGTTTCTCATTCTTCTTCTAAGCTTAAGCCTTGGCTTAAGTTTTGTAAGCAACGCGTCTGCCCAGGACGAGGAAGACAATTTTGAAGATCAAGCCATCGTCGACCCGGATGTTGACCGACGCAAGGTAAAGACACCTAAGATCGACAGCGAAAATTTCGAAATCGGAGCCTACACCGGTTTTATGAGCGTTGAAGACTTTGGCGTAAACCCAGTTGTAGGCGCTCGCTTTGCCTACCACATTACCGAAGGCTTTTTTGTCGAGGCCAGCTACGGAACCACAGATACAGAGGAAACCAGCTTTGAACGCCTAAGCGGTGCGGCAGTGCTGCTCACAGATGAAGAACGTGAGTTCACCTACTACAACATCGCCCTCGGATACAACGTTCTGCCCGGTGAAGCTTTTATCGGAAAACGTCGTGCCCACAACTCTGCGCTTTACTTCCTTGCCGGGGCCGGAAACACCGAGTTTGCCGGCGATGATCGATTCACCGTCAACTATGGCTTTGGTTACCGCTTTCTAGCCACTGACTGGCTAGCCATACATGTAGACGTTCGCGACCACGTTTTTGACATCGACATTCTGGGCGAAGAAAAAAGTGCTCACAATTTCGAAACAAAGCTTGGACTGACAATTTTCTTTTAAGGTACGAGGGATATTTTAATGAGACGGAACATTATGAAAGGGCTATTCGCCCTGCTCTTAGCGACTGGAGTCGCCGCCGTATCCATGGGTGCCGCTTCCAAGCGTGCTGCTCCGGATTTCACCTTACCTTCACGGGGCGGCGATGCTGTGACGTTAAGCGATCTGAAAGGTCAAGTAGTGATGATCAACTTCTGGGCCACGTGGTGCGGACCTTGTCGTCAAGAGATGCCTTTGCTTGAGGAAATGTACGTTCGGTATAACCGAATGGGTTTCACTCTTTTGGGCGTCAACGTTGAAGAAGATTCACGCGGCGCGGACGCATATTTGAAAGAGACACGTGTCAGTTTCCCCATTTTGTTTGACAACAAAAATGAGGTCAGCAAGTTGTATGACGTTATTGCCATGCCTAGCACTGTGATTTTGGACAAAGAAGGCACCGTCCGTTACCTACACAAAGGCTACAAGCCGGGGTACGAAAACGAGTACCTGAGTCAAATTAGAACCCTGTTGAAGGAATAGACAATGAAGTTTTTTCGATTATTAACTTTAGCTTGCGTGGCCACACTGATGGCAGGTTGTAGCGTCCAACCATGGGTCAAACCCTACGAACGAGATCGTTTGGCAGACACCATCATGGCGTTCGATGCGAATCCTGTATCAAGTTCTTACACCCACCATGTCTACGAAGCCCGAGAAGGTGCACGTGGCGCCATTGGCAGTGCCGGTGGTGGTTGCGGTTGTAACTAGAGGAATCGATTACGTGTACAAAGCCAGTATCACTATATTGCTAGCTGTAATGCTTTTGGCGTTTGCGGCGCCAAAAGCATCGGCTGCAGTACTCGCAGATGATCGAGCGGACGTGATGTACCACTCCTATGATGGAGGGGGCGTTACCATTGACGGTCCGTCAGTCTTGGTGCGAAAAAAGTTTTTTAACAATTTTTCCGTCACGGCCAACTATTACGTGGATTCAGTGACTAGCGCTTCTATTGACGTACTAGTCTCGGCAAGTCCGTACACGGAGGAGCGAACCCAGACGAGTGTGAATTTTGAGGCGCTGTATGGGAGCACGATTTTCTCGTGGGGTCTTGCACAAAGTGACGAGAATGACTACGCGGCTGAGACTTTTATGTTTGGGGTCAGCCAGGAGGTGTTTGATGGTTTGACTACTATCAGCATGGGGTACTCTCTTGGAGACGACACTGTCTCTCAGAATGGTAGAGATGACTTTGAACGAGATGTCGACCGACAGTCCTATCGCCTAGGGCTTTCTCAAGTCATTACCAAAAACATGCTAGTCGGATTGTCGTTTGAGGCCATCACCGATGAAGGGTTTTTAAACAACCCCTATCGTTCTGTTCGCTTTATTGACGGTAATGTTACTGGCACCCAAGCCGAAAGATATCCGAATACACGCACTAGCAACGCGGGCTCGATTCGATCTCGATACTATTTACCGTGGAGGGCAGCAATCCATGGTGAGTATCGATACTTCACGGACACCTGGGGCATTGAAGCCCACACCGGCCAAATAGGCTACACCCATCCAACGGATTTTGGCTGGGAATTCGATTTCCATGTGCGGTTGTACAGTCAGACTGAGGCGGACTTTTACTCGGACTTATTTTCCCGAGCGGATGCGCAAAATTTCTTGGCAAGGGACAAAGAACTCAGCACCTTCACCAGTTCTTCCATAAGACTGGGCGCCACCTACACGCTGTTCGAGCACGGCTGGTCATTTATGGAAAAAGGTACGGTCAATATCTTTCTCGACCGTATGCAGTTCGACTACGATAACTTCCGCGACCTTACCGTTCACTTGCCTGACTCTGGGCAGAGCTTTGAATTCGGCGAGGAACCCTTGTACGGTTTCTCCGCCAACGTAATTCAGTTTTTTGTGTCCGTTTGGTTCTAACCCCTTAGCGACACCGAGAAGAAAAGGGCCTCTTATGAGGCCTTTTTTTTAAGTTTTTCAAAGAATTAAAGATGCGCGACAAAACGCCGACATAGTTAGCTGAAGGGCTTGGACCACACCATGTCGACGAAAACCAGACACGCTTATCACGATAAGGGTTATCTAACCCTTTTTGCCAAAGGCATATTGGAGGCCATTAACGGTGCCCAATGTGTTGCCTTGCTGGGTGCTGGATGCAATGTCATCTGGGAGGGACCCGAAGACCAAGTAGAAACTGTTCTTTGGGACCGATTGTTAAGCGTTAGCCAAACGAAAAATTCCGGGTTAGTCGAGGTCGACGAACACGGTCACATCTATGTGTTTCATCAAGACCAAAAGGAAACCGAGTTTTATCAGTCCATTTGTGTCTATGTTCGGGCACAAAACCCGATTGACTTCGACACCGTGAGCTACCTCTTACAACCACTCATACAGTCGCTGCAACGTCAGCTAACCATCAATGCAGAATTGTCCGCCGTCAAGAAACTCTCCAGGGACAACCAAGGTGCTCTTTCTCTACTCTCAGAGCTGGAAGACTTATCGGAGCACTCGGCTAAGGATCTAAGAATCCGACAGATTCTCGCCCTATGCCGTGAGCATTTCAGTGCAAGCTCTGTTGGTGTGGTGGTACCTAACTTAGAAATTCGAGAAATCGTCAGCGACCGTATTGTTGACCTGCAAAGTCCTTTGAATTTGAAGCTGCTGGCACAGCTGTTTTCCGCTGTCAAAGACAAAGCACAAATTGTTGTGACGAATACGTCTGGAAAGTCCTCTCTGGAAGCCATGTTTGGAGATGGCCGCCAACTGCTCCTGGCGCCGTTACAAGAAACTCACGGTGAGTTTGTCGGAACGATGCTAGTTGCCAGGCAACAAGAATTTACGCCAAAGATGATTCGTTTAGCGAGAGCAGCCAGCTCGAAATTGACAACACTGATATGTGAAAGTGACAAGGAAGCGGATACTTTCCTACATCGACACAAATTCCTAAACGAAGTTGATGAACTGCTGGAGAGGCAGCCCCATAGCCCTCACGCCATGCTCTTTGTTGATATTGACAAGCTGCATGTTGTCAATGACTCTCACGGCCACATGGCGGGAGACGAGGCAATCAAGATCATGGCCTCGGTGCTTAGCGAGTTTGCCGGAGCGGATGACATCGTCGGCCACCTGACGGGTGATTGTTTTGTGTTGTTCCTGCGAAACGGAACCGAAGAAAAAGCCCGAGCCAAAGCGGCCGCCATACTAGACACGATTAAGAATCGTCCGCTGGAATACCAGAAAAGGTTAATTGAAATAACCGCAAGCATCGGAATTGCACTGATACCGGATTTCGCAGGGGACGCCTCCACCGCCGTTAACGTATCAGAACTAGCAGCAAAAACCGCAAAGGACCGCGGTGGCAACCGATTGACCGTATTTCAAGACATGGATGCCAGCATCATTCGTCGTAGGAGTGACCTTGACCAGGTGGGCGACTTGCAATCCGCTTTGTTGAGCGATCGGTTTGTGCTGTATGCACAACGAATCGCATCCCTTCATAAAGAAAACAGCAATAAATTTGAAATTCTGATACGTATGCTGGATGAGCAAGGAAACTTGGTACCCCCTGACAAGTTCTTGTCCGCAGCTGAGCGCTACCAAATGATGTCTGCCATCGACCGGTGGGTTATTAACCGCGCCATTCAACGAATCCGCAAAGCAGACAACATGCTGGAGATTAACCTAACGACATTTTGCATCAATGTATCGGGTCAATCTCTGGCCGACGATGACTTCCTCCCTTATGTGGAATCCCTAGTAAGGGAGAGCGGACTGTCACCAGACTCACTGTGTTTTGAGATTACAGAGACGGCCATTGTGAGAAACTTGGATCGGGCCCAACGATTTATTCAACAACTGCGTAAGCTTGGCTGTCGCTTTGCTTTGGATGACTTTGGTACCGGCTATTGTTCATTCGCCTATTTGAAAGACCTACCCGTTCAGTATTTAAAGCTGGACGGCGCGTTTGTGCGGGATCTATTGGAAGATCCTCTTTCGGAAGCCATCGTGCAGTCCATTACTCACATAGGACGAGTAATGGGTGCGGCAACCGTCGCAGAGCACGTGGAAAACGATATGGTCAAGCAAAAGCTACAGGAACTGAACGTGGACTATGTGCAAGGTTATGCCATTGGCAGACCGGAACCTCTGACTAAGACCCTAGATAGCATGGACAATCCGATAGATCTTGGGTTGGACAGTTTGTTGGACAAGGTCCAGGAGAAGGATGGCTGATTGGGCTCTGGGCTTTAGGCTCTAGGCTCTAGGCTCTAGGCTCTAGGCATCCATGTTACACGTCATTCCGGCGTATGCCCGACCACAAATCTGGAGTGTGCCCGCACTCCGAAGGGGTGAATCCAGTAAATACTTCGCCGCGAAGCGGCACCCTCCAAACTATAGTCTAGAGCCTAGGGTCCATAGCCTTCTTGCTCAAACCAACAACGCAGCCGCAAAGCGCAACTTGTTCAAATACCTAAAAACAGCGAGACCTCCACCCTCTTAGCCCCTCTCCGCCTTATCCTTCGCATTAGTCGCCTGAATCATAGCTTTCATCTGTTGCCAATCGTCATCGCTTAGACCGGAAAGACTGGAAAAGGTGTCTCCCCCGGTAAGCATTCGGGCACCATCAATGGCAATGGTTTGCCCCGTTAAATACTCGCATCCATCCGCCATTAAGAAAGTCGCCAGGTTCGAAAGCTCGTGCATCTCACCGGGTCGACCCATGGGTATTGTTTTTACCTGCTGCTCAGCCCAGGCCTTTTGACCCGGATGAAGACGGTCCATAGCACCCTCAGTAGGAAACGGCCCCGGTGCGATGGCATTCAAACGAATGCCGTAACGACCCCACTCGTTGGCAAGTGACTTAGTCATCACATGTAAGCCGGCTTTGGACATAGCCGACGGCACCACAAAGGGTGAACCGGTCCAAACCCAAGTGACCAAAATAGAAATAATGCTGCCTTTCTGGCCCCGCTCTATCCAATTTTTGCCCACCGCGTGGGTAACATAAAACGTGCCATGGAAGACTATGTTCGCGATGGCATCGAACCCGCGGTGCGATAAGTCTTTGGTGGGGCTAACAAAATTGCCTGCCGCATTATTGACCAAACCGTGCAGGTCACCCTCCTCAAATATCTCTTTAACCACCCTATCAACGGCTTCCGGATCCTTGATGTCCAACACTTTCGTGGACACATTACCGCCAAACTGACCCATAAGTTCTTTCGCGGTGGCCTCCAACACACTACCACGTCGCCCACAAATGATTATGTCAGCGCCTAAGCGCAGATATTGCTCCACCATCTCTCGGCCCAATCCGGTGCCGCCACCGGTGACAAAGATGCGTTTACCTTTGAGTAGATCAGTCTGAAACATAGCGTCTCCCGCAAGAACTAAGGTGTTCAATTCAACACCGGAATGCGAAAGAGGCTAGTACACCCAATGCAAAGAACGCAAGCTGTCTGATGAAGACAGTTTCGGTATTTCAACACCCGCTTTTGTGCTGCTTGTGCAGGTGTTTGTTTGAATGTAGTTGGTTGCCACCGCTATGGATGCTTCAGCTGGATCACCCAGCGGTCGACTCAGATCATCTGCCACGGCACAGTCCACGGGTATACCGTCAAAGTAATCACCCTCATCATTGGCGTTCCGCGTAGAAAACGAGATTGGATTTAAGGTCTTATCGCAAAAATTAAAACCAATAGAACCCACGGGTTTACCAAAGGTGGCTCCCCCAATCGTCACCACGTCCACATAGGGCAATAAGGAATTGATGACGATCTCGCTAGCGGACGCAGTCCGCCCAGTGGTCAATACAAAGAGCCGGGTTAAGTCTAAGGCGTTATCTTCATCCGCAAAAAAGGAAGTGACATTACGCGCCGCATTGTTAGCGTTAAACACGCGATTGGAAAAAACCTGACCATCCGTGTTGGCACCGCCAACAAGATTCCCTAAAAACTCGGCCACTGAAACAAAACCCCCGCCGTTATAGCGAATATCTAGAATAAGTTCTTGTACGTTGGCATCACGAAATGACGCAAACGCGGCGTCCAAATCATCAAACGCTGGGGTAATAAAGGTTTTGAAATTTAAATAGCCCACCGTAATGCCATTCACATCGAAAACTGCAGTCACTGGGACCGACTCTATCGTGATCAACGCTTTCTCGAGATTGATCACAGCTTCTAAGCCGCTTAAGTTCCGCACGGTAAGTTGAACAGGAACACCCACTTCGTCAGCACCAAGGGCCGCTCCAATCCCTGCACCCGCAATGACATCTGCAATTGCGATCCCATCGATAGCCAAGATTTCGTCTCCCCGCGAGAGACCACCGCTTTGTGCTGGACTCCCGGCAACTACTTCAGCAATGCGCAAGGCACTGAATTGGTCAAACACCAAGGTCACCCCTAATCCGATGGTTTGGCCTTCGGAAAAAAATTGACTCTGGGTCACCGCGTCGCGAATGGTTGAAAATGTGTTATCCAACGGTCGAAATCGCAATGACTCCAGCAAACTCTCGGGAGAATCAAAAGTATTGGGGTCCACCATGGGCAGTTCCGTGTTCCAGTAATAGACGTCCTGCATGACTTGAAAGACAAACTGATTTTGTCCCTGTACAGAACATTGATTATTGATTAGCGCGGAATCCAAGCCCTCAGCGAGGGGGGTATCAGCACCTCCACAGCCCGCCAAAAGGACGAGACCCAGAAGTGTGGAAGTCTTTAAGTTATTGAAAAAAAAGAGCATATATCAGTAACCTTCACCCTGCTGGCCTTTGGTACCTTACACAGGATATTGATGCCTGCGACCTACCACTCCTTTTTAAACGCATCGCCGGATTTACGGTGTACACGCTAGGGATTGAGTACTGACCAATTCATGGTCGTTGGATTCAATAGTCGCCAACAAACGCATGAAGAACTGAGACGTGGCGCACAGTTTTGGTTACTCCAACCCGACGTTTTGTCATACGCTCAAAAAACCGCAGTTTCCTAATTCTTCGCCTGAGCCCGACACAGACGCGTTTGAAAAAACAGGAGTTTTGCTGCCTTCAATGAAACGCTAACTCGTGATACTTTTTTGGCTTTGGGAACTTTAAATGGCGCGATTGTTGCTTCTTAGTATTCTGGCCATTGTCTTGAGCGCCTGTTCCGGCAGCGACGAAAAAAAACCCACTGTGGCAGCGGTGTTTACCCCGGGTTCTTGCGAAGTGGGCATCTTCGGGACAAACCAGTCGTTCGTGGCAATCACCCGACGCGATACCACTTTCCGCTATTCATTCAGTGACGGCCATTGGGGTGAAATTGACAGCAGCGCTCGCGTTGAGTGTGGTGACGGTTCCCTCCGGATTGACGGTTCAACAATCATCGATGGACGGCCCGTGCAAATTACGAACACCATGTTCAAAGCACAAGGCGCAACACTCGCGGGGCAACTCCTTGAGCCAGAGAGCGCAAACAGCGCTACGCCGCTGGTGGTCTTAGCCCATGGCTCCGAAGAGCTTGGTTGGATAGAGGCCGCCAGTTATCCCTATCAACTGGTTGGCCGAGGCGTTTCGGTTTTCGTTTATGACAAACGTGGCACAGGCAAGTCATCAGGTGACTACTCACAAAATTTCCCTCAGCTTGCCGACGACTTGGTGGCAGCTTCTCAGGAAGCGAAGCGACTTGCCGGATCACGCTTCCAGCGATTTGGTCTTCTTGGCTTTAGCCAAGGAGGTTGGATTGTGCCTATGGCTGCAGAAAGATCGGACGTTGACTTCATCGGTATAGGCTACGGCTTGGTTGTTGATATCTTAGAGGAAGATGCTGCTCAGGTGGCGTTGGAACTGCGGGAG
This sequence comes from Pseudomonadota bacterium, assembly GCA_039029655.1. Classification (GTDB taxonomy): domain Bacteria; phylum Pseudomonadota; class Gammaproteobacteria; order Steroidobacterales; family JBCCFQ01; genus JBCCFQ01. Next base: position 8,804 of record JBCCFQ010000062.1, read on the forward strand.
GCGGGCTATGGCGACGAGGTTATCGCTGCGGCAACGGAAATAACGGATGTGACAGCGCGCCTTGCTGTGTCCCAATACCAAGACGGCCTTGAGGAACTGGATGCACTTCGAGGAAGGTACGGCAACAAACCGTGGTTCTCACTTATTCGTGGTGGCTTTACCGGAGTCATTCTCGGCCTTCCTACAGATCAATTGCGCAGCAAGGGAATCCCGATGTTCGACCGGCTTAATATTGACTGGTCCATTAAACCCATGGACGTACTTCGCGAGGTTAACGTCCCACAACTTTGGGCGCTCGCCGAAAATGATCGCGAAGCCCCCATATCGACGACATTGTCGCGGCTACAGACACTCAGAAAAGACGGAAAGGACATCAGCGTGTTTGTCTTTCCAAATACGGATCATGGTATGTGGGAATACGAGCAGATGCCTGATGGCACACGACGGTATGTGCGAGTTACCAACAGATATTACGACTTGATGGCGGACTGGGCGAAAGGTGCTTTACAGCCCCCCTACGCCACCAGCATTCAGCGCTAAGGGCGCTTGCTTTGTCTTACTATCAGTAACCAGCCTGTCCGCGCTCAATGCGAATGGCCACATCGGCCGCTTTCTTCACAGCGCTCGGTTTATGCAGTGTGACTCTTACCCAGGGGACGTCAAACTCTTGTCTTACGACTTTGGCAATCTCTTCAGCAAGGGTTTCCACCAACTGATAACTAGATGCTTCAACAAAAGACAGCAAACGTTTTGCAATGGCATCATAATCGCAAGCGTGCATGAGATCATCGGTAGCAGCCGCCTTAGCAATGTCAGTTGCCATTTCTAAATCGACGATCACGGTTTGTTTCGTGTCTCGCTCCCATGCATAGACACCAACAATGGCTTCAATTTCCAAACCGGTAATAAGAACCTTGTCCATAAATCACCCCACCACGGGACTCAGCTGATCTAGCGGCCAGCGGGCTTTGGCCTGAATACTCAAATCTTGTTGTTGACCAGCCTTTAGTCGTAGGAACCCCGCATACGCAATCATGGCACCGTTATCGGTGCAGTAGGCGGGTGGAGGATAACTTACTTGACCACCCGCTTTTTGCACCGAGGCGGTCAGTTGCTCTCGCAAACGGCGGTTTGCACTGACGCCGCCCGCAACCACCAACTCAGATAGCCCGGTTTGCTTGAGTGCCCGAAGGCACTTCGCACTCAGCACATCGGCAACGGCTTCTTCAAAGGCTAAGGCAATGTCGGCTTTGTCTTGTTTGCTTACGGTCTCTAATTTATTAAATTCCACCAACACCGCAGTTTTCAAACCACTAAAACTAAAATCCAGTCCGGGCTTGCCCAACATCGGCCGTGGAAACACAAACCGACCCGGCTCTCCCTTCAAAGCCAGCTTTGAAATCGCTGGACCACCTGGATATCCCAACTCAAGTAACTTAGCCGTCTTGTCAAAGGCTTCACCTGCGGCATCATCTAAGGATTGGCCAAGAATTTCATACTCACCAATAGCCGAAACACCCACCAACAATGTGTGACCCCCTGAAACCAAAAGCGCAACAAAGGGTGGTTTCAGATCGTCCCCGGCCAGCATAGGTGCCAACAGATGACCTTCCATGTGGTGAACCGCTATGGCGGGTACACCCCAAGCGTAAGCCAAACTTCGACCCACTGCTGCACCCACCAGGAGTGCCCCTTGCAGGCCTGGACCGGCGGTGTAGGCAACGCCGTCTATGGGATGCGGCACCTCACTG